>NZ_JADDYG010000093.1:40888-43908 GCF_015163535.1 Vibrio sp. OPT46
AATGCAGCATCGGTGCTTCCACGAAGACCAATTGCTTACCGTTACCAATATCGATGCTATCGCCCGTTTTTACGGTTTTGAAGTTCCACTCAGGATGGTGGTGATGACCCACAATCGAATCAATCGCCGCTTCTGTACAGTAAATTGGCGTGTTCGGAATTTTCTCCATCAATGCCGACAATGCGCCTGAGTGATCTTCTTCTGCATGGTTTACCACAATAAAGTCGATAGACTTAAGGTCGATTTCCATTTCTAAATTTTGGATGAATTGTTGACTGAATCGATGATCGACCGTATCAATCAATACGGTTTTCTCTTCACGAATTAGATAACTGTTGTAGCTGGTACCTTTTGTCATTTTGTATTCTGTACCGTGGAAGTCTTGAACTTCCCAATCGCGTTGACCTACCCAGTGAATGTTGTTTTTTACGTGAATTGTCATAATTACTACCTTGAATGACGGGATAAACAAAAATAATTTCTTCTTGTATTGCACCGGGCGTGCCAACTTTTAATTACTATATATTTCAACACCTTAATTAAAAATCAACTTTAACAAGTGTCATTTAGACACAGTTGAAAATTGTCATTAAGACACTACAATAGTCATATTGACACAATCGGTATTGGCTATGACTTCTTTAATCGCGCAATGGCTACACATCACGCAAGACCTTAACTCGGCGCTCACTCAACAAGCTCGCTTTGACACGTTATTAACCACGATTCGAGAGGTATTGAAGTGTGACTCTTCTGCCCTTCTTTTGTATGAAGACCAGCACTTTAAACCTTTAGCGATCAATGGATTGGCGAAAGAGGTCCTTGGACGCCGTTTCTCCATTGAGCAGCACCCAAGGTTAGAAGCCATTGCCCGAGCAGGCGATATCGTGCGCTTTCCCTCCGACAGCGACTTACCTGATCCATACGACGGCTTGATTCCAAACCACGATGACAAACTGCATGTCCATTCCTGCATTGGTTTACCTCTGCTGATCGACGATCAACTGATTGGTGCCATTACGATTGACGCCTTCGACCCCAACCAATTTGATGGGCTACGCAACCAAGAGTTACGTTTTGTCAGCGCGTTGGCAGCAGGTGGCCTTCACACTGCACTCCTACTAGAACAACTAGAGACACAAGCGAGCCTGCCACGCGACTCTTACGCCGAGAAGCGCACCTTAAGTAACGAAATCATTGGCAACTCTCAGGGCATGAAGAATCTTCAAGAGCAGATTGATGCAGTCGCCGATACGGAATTGTCTGTGTTGGTCATGGGAGAAACGGGCGTAGGTAAAGAGTTGGTTGCCAGCGCTATTCACCATCGCTCTAGCCGCTCGAACAATACTTTGGTTTACCTCAACTGTGCAGCGCTGCCGGAATCAGTCGCGGAAAGCGAGTTGTTCGGCCATATCAAAGGCGCATTTACAGGCGCAATCAGCAATCGTAAAGGTAAGTTCGAACAAGCCGATGGCGGCACACTGTTTTTGGATGAAGTCGGCGAACTGTCGTTAGAGCTGCAAGCCAAGTTACTTCGAGCCCTACAATACGGCGACATTCAACGTGTGGGTGATGACCGCCATATTCGAGTCAACACACGCATTGTCGCCGCTACTAACCGTATATTGCATGAAGAAGTGACTGCTGGTCGCTTCCGAGCCGACTTGTATCATCGTCTAAGCGTCTTCCCGCTTCATGTTCCACCTCTTCGTGAACGTGAAGACGATGTGGTATTACTCGCAGGCTTTTTCGCTGAGAGCTTAAGAAGCAAATTGGGATTGAACAGCATTCGTTTGTCCCCCACTTTGGTGCAGGCACTCAAAGACTATTCATGGCCAGGCAACGTGCGAGAGCTTGAACATGTCATTAAACGTGCCGGTGTTTTGGCAAAAGCGCGTACTCACGCCTTGGACATTGAGTTGGTTGAGCAAGATTTTGATATTAGAACGCCGAATCAGAACATCAAGAACATTGAAGAAGCGGAACAAAACTCTTGGCTTGAGCTACCAGAAGGCGGATTGAAGCCTGCCACAGATGCCTTCCAAAAAGCGATGATTGTTCGAGCTCTGGAAGAGAACCAAGGTAACTGGGCAGCAACTGCACGTCAGCTTGAATTAGATAACGGTAATTTACACCGCTTAGCAAAACGCCTAGGGATAAAATAGACACTAACGAATATCACCTAATATGGCATATTCATCGCCAAATAATGTGCCTGATGCCCAACCGTGCACTCAGCCCACCATAAGTAGTGGGCTGAGTGCTCAGATAGAATAGCTACCTAAGTTTGACGGTATTTTCTTCTAAATTTTATTGTCTTGAACCACCTCACAGATTTAATAACCCTTAACAATAAACACAATAATAGTTAAGGTATTTTTATGAGCTAGATCTAATAAAATTAAATATATAGTATTTATTTTAAGAATCTAAACTTTCAAAGTTCATCATAATAAATACAACCTCTATATATACACTTTACCTTCAAAAAACATCAAAATATAATCCCTTCGATAAAAAACACTTAAATGAATTTAACTGTATAAAAGTGAGGAGAATAAAATATGGGATATGGGGCGACAGTATATTCATTAGATACTGAAAAGGTTTTTAACGTACTAAAGAATGAGCGTAATCCAGAGCTAGAAAAAGCCATAATGGAAAGGTGTCAAGACTCCTTTAAGGTGATTAATGAAATGCTGGAAAGTAGTGGCGAAAGCATCCGAGCTGAAGAGCTTCTTATGCAAATGTTGTCTGAAGAGATAAAATACAGTCACTTGGGTTACGCCTATGCTTACTTGCTTGAAGCTATATGTAAGATAACTGGTTATTACTTATCCAATAACTCTTGGTATCCTTGCGATGTAAACGATTTCTGCGATATTCCATTCACTAATACCGATTATCCTATAAAATTCCCATTCCCTGACGATTTCCCTGTTGTTTTTATGATAAAAAATCAAGATATTCACCAAGATAACGTTGACTTCGGAGGCTTATCAGAGCAACAAATATCTGAA
>NZ_JADDYG010000093.1:43918-44144 GCF_015163535.1 Vibrio sp. OPT46
CAGATCTAATAAAATTAAATATATAGTATTTATTTTAAGAATCTAAACTTTCAAAGTTCATCATAATAAATACAACCTCTATGTATACACTTTACCTTCAAAAAACATCAAAATATAATCCCTTCGATAAAAACACTTAAATGAATTTAACTGTATAAAAGTGAGGAGAATAAAATATGGGATATGGGGCGACAGTATATTCATTAGATACTGAAAAGGTTTTTAA
>NZ_JADDYG010000093.1:44302-54654 GCF_015163535.1 Vibrio sp. OPT46
GATGCTGTCTGAAGAGATAAAATACAGTCACTTGGGTTACGCCTATGCTTACTTGCTTGAAGCTATATGTAAGATCACTGGTTATTACTTATCCAATAACTCTTGGTATCCTTGCGATGTAAACGATTTCTGCGATATTCCATTCACTAATACCGATTATCCCATAAAATTCCCACTCCCTGACGATTTCCCTGTTGTTTTTATGATAAAAAATCAAGATATTCACCAAGATAACGTTGACTTCGGAGGCTTATCAGAGCAACAAATATCTGAAGTCAAGAGCTGGTACACTCATGCAGTCGTAAACAATCGTGACTTGGTATTATTTTATTATTAATTTTAACTATTAATAAATTATCCAATAGTTAAAATAACAATAGAATATTAATAAAACTCTAGCTTATATTAAGATAGAGTTTTATCTATTTAACTGAATTTTTATAATTTTAAAAATATTATATTTCACACCTAATTTATAGACTCTGTGTATAGTGTGTTCAGAGGCAATGTGAACTCATAGGATCAAAATCAAGTTCTAATTTTTAGAAGAAAAAACGATCTGCTTGTGTCAAAATGCGCCATCCCAACCAAAAAGTCTTAATGTAATGAACTACCAAGCTGCTATTTTTGATATGGATGGTTTGCTCCTTGATACTGAGCGCGTCTGTATGCATATTTTCCAAAAAGCATGTGAAGCCCAGAACCTACCCTTCTATAAAGATGTTTACCTTTCAATCATTGGTCGCAATGCAGCGGGCATTGAAGTGATTTTTCGTAAAGCTTATGGGGATGATCTTGACCGCTTACACGAAGAGTGGCGCGACCGTTACGACGCTGTGGTTAAGCACCAAGCGATACCTGTAAAAGAAGGGGTGATTGAGCTGCTTGAGTGGTTGAAAAGCCAAGGGTTGCCAATTGCAGTCGCCACTTCTACAGCAAAAGAAGTGGCACAGAAGAAGTTGGAGTTAGCGGGCCTAAGCAAGTATTTCGACAACTTAACGACGGGCTGTGAAGTGTCACACGGCAAACCTGATCCAGAGATCTACCTGCTTGCAGCAAGTCGTCTAAGCGTAGATCCAACCAAATGTCTCGCCTTTGAAGATTCAAATAATGGCGTGCGTGCTGCTGTAGCAGCGAACATGATCACTTATCAAATCCCTGATTTGGTTGAGCCTTGTGACGAAATAAAGCAATTAGGCCATACTGTCGCACCTTCACTGCATGATGTGTTGCATGCGTTAAAGCAAACTCGCTAGGTCTACTTGTCGTCTGTTCTCTAGAAGCTCAGCAATTTAGCTGAGCTTCTTTCTCGAAACCTCTCCAATACCGTAAAACCAAACAATTCTGCCACCCGTTTAGAGAGATTATTTTCACCTTAACTCTGGCTAATCACGACTTTTGATTTAACTCACGCAATCGCATGAAATAAGGCATTTGAGTGATCAAATAGCGGAACTGACCAGTACAAGCTTGCAACAAAACGTCAATATACCGATTGAAGCACGTTTTTGGAGTGAAAATTGGCTGATAATGAGAACTATTGGATAAGATCAATCCAAGTCAGCCTAAAATACAAAATGGAGAGTGTTATATGTCTTTACGTTTATTAGCAACAACCTTCGCATTAGTAGGAATGAGCTTTGGTGCCCAAGCCAGTGCCGAGTGTGAAGTGTCATTAGATGCTAACGATATGATGCAGTTTTCTACTAAAACATTGAGCGTACCAGCCACTTGTAAAGAGGTAAAACTAACGCTGAATCACACAGGTAAGATGCCAGCGCAATCGATGGGTCACAACGTGGTCATCTCTGACACAGCCAACCTACAAGCAGTCGGTACTGATGGCATGGCAGCTGGAGCAGAAAATAACTACGTAAAACCAAATGATGATCGCGTCTACGCTCACACAAAAGTAATTGGTGGCGGTGAAAGCACCAGCATTACGTTCAGTACTGAGAAAATGAAAGCCGGCGGTGACTATTCATTCTTCTGTTCGTTCCCGGGTCACTGGGCAATCATGCAGGGTAAATTTGAGCTAAAATAAAAGCTTTAGCCAAGCCAAAAGAAGACTCATTATAGGGAAGCCAAGGCTTCCCTTTTTGATAGATAAAATAGCAATTGAGAAAGGTCTAACACGTCTGGAAACGTGACCAAGAAACATAGCAAGTATGAAACCCTTGCTCCATTGAGATTAAGTTCTTTTGCGAAAAGTTATGGTTAAAAATCAGATTTTTATTTTGCCTTTCCGAAACACAACTAAATGATAAAAGTCATTCAATACCATGTAACTCTTTCCAGTTTCCTGGATGAACCACATAGCCGAACAGAGCATGCCCACCATAAACCAATTCAGTCCCTTCCGGTATCCACAGCATCTGACCTGGGTGCACAAAATGTGTTTCACCATTTGCGGTCAGCTCGAAACAGCCTTCAATCACGAAAATAACCTCATCATAAAGCACTGTCCAAGCCACTTTAGCGCCTTCCCATTTAGCAAAGCCTACGCCTATGTTTGGTGAAATTTCTGGGCTTAACGCCCTGGCAACATACGCCATTCCTGGCGTATCACCACGAACATTGAAATCTAGACTTTTACTATCAACAAGTTTGACTGGCTTCATAATTCACTCCGGCTTTGCCATTTTGCTAATTGGATACGCGTTTTTACTCCCAAACCTAAAAAAGGCTCTGGCGGATTCAAACAAGGCATTCCTGTCACTTGCTGTATGTCATCCAATGATTTAGATGTCGCACCAACGACATAGTCAGCTAACAGTGTTCCAGAAATGGTTCCCCACGCAGCACCAACACCATTGTCACAAGCGCTGGCATAAACACCTTCATCTAATTGACCGAAAAAGTTAGTAAAGTTACGAGAGATGGCATACACCCCACCCCATGTGTGAGTAAATGGTACGTCGGCCAGCTCGGGATAACGCGCCAGAAAGACCTGACGATGATCGTCGCGAATTTGTTCTCTGACTTTATCGTTCATGCTTGAGCCATATTTCGGCACGTGTTTGTAAGTATTGCGGATCAAAATACGTCGATCGGCGGTCATACGTAACGTCGTTCCCGCATGATCAGCTGGAGTTAACCCCCAATTCAGCTCACCTCCGTATCGCTGCATTTCTGCGTCGGTTAATGGACGCGTCCAGCTTGCAAACGTCATCACTGGAAGTAGTCTGTTTTTAAGATAACCAAACTCCCGAGTAAAAATGCTGGTCCCAAGCAGCAGTTCAGGGGCTTCAACAGAGCCTCTATCTCCATGTAATACCCAGCAACCGTTTTCTTTACTGAGCTTGCGGATTGGCGAGTTCTCTAACACCTCGACATTCTCTGGAAGGCTTTCCCCTAGCCCACGCACCAAAGCAGCAGGTTGCATTAAATAACCACCTGGCGTGTAAATTGCGCGGCTGTAGTAGTTTGTTCCCAAGACTCTCGCCAGCTCACTGCCATTAACATGGAAGTATGGTTCGCCAAGGTCTTTCATTAGGTGCTCAAAGTGATCGAGATACGCTTCACCGCGCGCCCCTACGGCTCCTTGATATTTGCCCTTTGCTGACCACTGACAAGAAATACTGTGCTTCGACACTAAAGTGTTTAGCTGAGCAATCGCAGAACGGTTGAGTGATAATAACTTTTGCTTGTGCTCAGGGTCGGGATGCTCAAGTGAAAACTTATGAGGCAAATCGATAACAAAGCCCGAATTTCTTCCTGAAGCCCCTTGGCCGATACGTTGCGCATCAATCAGTATAATTCGTGCATTAGGCATAAGTTCAGCTAAACGTCTTGCCATAGCTAGGCCTGCGAAACCGGCACCTAACACGGCATAGTCAGCACTTTGTTTACCTTTTAACGCCGATTTTTCTGGAATACTTGGCAACGCATGGTACCAACCACACGTCACGTCATCATTGGGTAAATGAATCATCTTTTTTCTCCGCTACGCTGCTGACAGTTTCAATGACAATTGATCTAGCCAAGGGCCGCGTAATGACTGTACTTTTCTTCCTAGCAACGCAAAACCGAGCATTGCTCCTTCTGGTGAATAAAACGCAGCGGTCAATTCATCTGCTTGGTTCTCGATGTACCATTGTCCCTGTTCTTCAGCGGCTACCGGGAAAATCGTGAGTGGAAGAATCGGCGTTTTTACAATCACTGGAGTTGGTGTTAACGAGATAGGGGCGACATCGCCTAGCAAGCTTTTCGCTACAGAAGGGATCATTTGATTAATCGGTGCAATATAGGGCTGCCAACCTTGCTCAGTTTCAACACAGTCACCTAGCGAGTAAATATTCTCATCACTCGTCTGGCCGAATTGATTCACTTTAATGCCACGGCCCACTTCGAGCCCTGCTTGCTCAGCCAGAGAAACATTTGGCTTGAGTCCAACCGCGCTTAGCACTAGGTCTGCTTCAATCTGCTTGCCACTGTTCAGATGTAAAACCGCACTGGATTCGGACCTTGGCTCGATTCTGGCGATACTGTCTTGTAGAGCCCATTGCACGCCTCGTTCGGCGAGTGCACTTTGTAATGATTCACCCAACTGTTGCGGGATCAAACGCTCCATTGGCCATTGACCCAACCCGATAACTGTCACTTCATAACCGCTTTCGATCAGGTCATTCGCGAACTCACAGCCAATTAAGCCATCACCTAGGATCGCGATGCGCTTTTTGTCTTGCAGCTCCGATCTGAAACGGCGGTAGTCAACTAAGTCGTTCACACTCATAACCCAAGAGCGATCGCCCTCAATTGGGATTTCAATCGGTGATGCACCTGTTGCCAGTACCAAGCGGCTGTAGGCGTATTTACCGATGGAGGTATGTAGCGTTGAATTGGCACGATCGATCTGTTCAACACGCGTATGCGGGTAAACGCGGATATTGAGACGGCTTTCCCACTTCAACGCGCTTTCACTTTGCAGCGCGTCGCCGTCTTTGTTCATGACCAACGCATTAGACAAAGCTGGTTTGCTGTACAAAGCGCCATCATCAGCGGTAAAGACGGTGATAGCAACCGTCTCGGATTGTGCTCTAAGTGCCGCCGCCAACTGGTAACCACTGTGGCCACTACCGATGATAACGATAGGGTCATTTGAGAATACAGGTTGAGTAACTTCAGATGGAAGAGGCTGAGCCGTATTTCGCTGAACAGACGCTTCTACCGACACCGAAGACACAGCTGCAACCTCTTCTAGTGGCGCATCGTCGGTGATTTCGATCATTTCAAAATCGGCCTTACCCACTAAACAGTCAGGACATAACCAGTCATCCGGTACATCTTCCCATGCTGTTCCTGGTGCAATGCCATCGGATGGCCAACCTTGTGCTTCATCATAGATTAAGCCGCAAATAATACAGAGCCACTTTCTCATCACTTATACTCCAACTACCTTGTTCAGAATTTCCGTGTTTACAAACCGCTGTCAGATTTGTTGTGATTCCATCAACCTCGCCCTAGCTTGTGGTCTGAAATCCAAGCCGGTACGAGGTGATGAAAATACAGTTACACGGTAGCTATACGTTGCTGTCTTACTGCAAACGAATGGCAATATTGCGTGTCTGGACGTAGCTATAAATCGCTTCTTGTCCTTTTTCTCGCCCAAACCCGGACAAGCCCACGCCACCAAATGGTGTTTCGATGCCACCAGCAAACCATTCATTGATGAACACTTGTCCACCACGCAGTTGCTGTGCCACACGCAATGTTTGGTTTAGGCTTTCACCAAAGACACCAGCGACCAGGCCAAAATCGGTGCCATTCGCGATTTCAACGGCCTCTTGCTCGGTTTCAAACGGTGTAATTACCAGTACAGGGCCAAACACTTCTTCTTGAGCAATACGCATATCTGGTGAGGCTTCAATCACCGTCGGTGCCACAAAGTAACCTGACAAATCAGGGGCGTACCCACCCGTTAGGATGTTCGCGCCGTCGGCTTTTGCTTGTTCTATCATTTCAAGCACGCGTGCTTGTTGATCAGCCGATACCAACGGTGTGATGTCCGGCTGGCTTTCGCCTTGGCCAATGGTTAGGCTTTTTGCCATTTCCACTACCGCCGCTTTTACTTCTTCATAACGCTCTTTTTGAATTAGCAAACGAGACATTGCCGAACAAACTTGACCAGCGTTAAAGAAAATACCGACTTGAACGCTTTGTAAAAGCGTTTCGAGACTCACATCTTTCAGTGCGATAGCGGCCGATTTACCACCCAGCTCCATCACAGATGGTGTGGCGCGTTGCGCTGAATCTTTCAGTATGCGTTGGCCGGTCGGCACAGAACCTGTAAAGACAATTTGATCAACGTCTTGATGCTGCACCAAATGACTGCCAACGACTGAGCCTTTGCCACATAGCAAGTTAATCGTGCCTTTTGGGAAGCCCGCTTTTTCAATCGCTTTAATCAACAACGTCATGGCAAGTGGAGAAATCTCTGGCGATTTGATCACCACTGCGTTACCTGCGGCTAATGCAGGTGCCAATGAGCGTGCACAAATAGAGACAGGGAAATTCCACGGCACAATCTGCACTGACACGCCAAACGGCACATATTGAGTGAAGTCGACATAGTCTTTACCCAACGGAATTGACGTGCCTTCCAGCTTGTCGGCCATGCCAGCGTAGTATTCGAAGTAACGTGCCGACTCTAAAAACTCATCTTTGGCATCTTGCAAAGATTTCCCATTTTCACGACAGGCAACTAACCCACCTTCATCAACCATTTCACGAATAGCTGCGGCGGCTTTTAACATCCACTCGGTTCTGACGGCGGGACGAACGTCCGAAAGAAGACCTTGATAGACCACTCGACGTGCCGCTGCCATTGCGCGATCGGCATCGGTGATAGTGGCTTCTGCAATCGTCGCATACGCTTCGGCTGTGCCAGGGTTCATGACGGTCAGCGCTTGCTCTGAATCGCACCACTCACCATCAATATAATTAAGGTAATGCATCATATTACTGCTCCAGTGCCGCTTTCACTTGCTTTGCCAACCAGGTTTGGAAGAAATGCGTCGGAACATCCATTTCTGGTGAGAACACACCACCACCAAAGCCAGGTGAGTAACGACCTTCCTGCATGCCCTCGACCGCTCCAATATCTTCGCCGAATACGACTCGCCATGACTCAACGGTAGCAGTACGGCACGCAGCGAACTCATCTTTCGTTGCTTCATCACCCACATAGAAAACACGTAGGTGCTCAACACTCTTATTCGCAGTGATTGGTTCAATCATCATCGCAAAGGCATGATCGGCTTGAATACCAAGCAACACGTTTGGAAAGAGTGCAACATATTCTGCATGACGCAGTTTATCTTCTGGCCAGTTTGGAAATTTAGGTAAGTGTGTTCCTGCAGTATCAGAGAGGTTGTATGCGAGACTACCTTGGCCAGCAAAACGCTCTGCAAACATGATGTTGTAGTGATCCTCTAGGCGAGAATAACTGTTCAAACTCGGATGCACCCAAGGTAAGTGGTAAGCTTCACAGTAGTTTTCTACGGCAAGCTTCCAGTTACTTTTCACTTCTATCTCTAAGTTGCCACCCATGTTCACGCGGCGAAGAAGCCCTAATCCTTCTTCACCTAAGAATTGCTGCCAACGTTGCTCTAGCGGCGCGATATGCTCTTCAAAGCTTTCTGCATTGCCCGATAAGTTGACGAACACCATGTCCATCCAAACGGCTGAACGAAGTGGCTTAAGGCCATGTTTTTCACACTTAAATCGGTCATCTTTGTGTTTTGCGATACCACCAATGTGTGGTGTGCCTTTTAGATTACCGTCAAGATCGTACGTCCATGAATGGTAAGGACAGCGAATCATGCCTTGAACTTCGCCTGCCTCATGAACCAGCTTCATACCACGATGACTACATACGTTGTGGAAAACTTGGACTTCACCTTGGCGATTTCTCATCATGAGTAGTGGAAGATTCATGAAATCAAGTGGCATCACATAACCATTTTTAAGCAGGTCTGATGCAAAACCAATACATACCCAAGTGTTACCAAACACCTGATCACGCTCAAAAGTAAAATACTCTTCGCTGGTGTAGGCCTGATTCGGCATTCCTGTTGCTTCACTGATTGGGTTCAGTACATTATCAACAAGTTCAACAGGAATAATGGTTTGGTTGACATTGCTCATATTCTTATCTCCGAGAGTCGAGTTGCATCCAGTGCGTACAACATCGTGTTGTGTTAGTGGAGAAGATTTTGATTAACAACCCGGCAACAAACAAACGACTTTTTCGCCGGGCTTGGATGAGTTTTTGTCATTCATGCATTGATCTCGAACAAAAAAATAACCTTTTAATTAACAATGATCTTCTTGTCATGATTAATACTCATTAACCGATGAGTATTAATCAGTTGAAACACAAAAGCCCTCTCTCTACTCTCTTTCAAAAATTAACAATAACGCAACAAACAATAACGTTAAAACAAACGCACTGTGAGGGATGCCTATGAGAGCAACATCTGGGATATTGAAAGGACTCAATCCGACTGTGACAATCGCATCAAAGATCGTCGTTATCGGTTTTGTACTTTTCTGCGCCATTCTCGCCAATCAAGCGGGCCAATACTTCGAAACGATTTCCGGCATTTTGCTACAGAATATGAAGTGGTTTTACATCGGACTTGTTTCACTCGTTGTCGGTTTTCTTCTTTACCTTATGGTTAGTCGATATGGGCATATTCGTTTGAGTAAAGATGACGAAAAACCAGAGTTTAGTTATTTGTCTTGGGTATCCATGCTTTTTTCCGGAGGCATGGGGATAGGCTTGATTTT
This sequence comes from Vibrio sp. OPT46, assembly GCF_015163535.1. Taxonomy (NCBI): domain Bacteria; kingdom Pseudomonadati; phylum Pseudomonadota; class Gammaproteobacteria; order Vibrionales; family Vibrionaceae; genus Vibrio; species Vibrio sp. OPT46. The sequence goes on from NZ_JADDYG010000093.1 coordinate 53,096, forward strand.
CTGGTCGGTCGCCGAACCGATGTGGCATTACGCTGACAACCCATTTACTCAAGGCCTGACCAATGAAGCCGCAACAACATCAATGAAACTGACATTCTTTCACTGGGGTCTACATCCTTGGTCTGTCTTTATCATTGTTGCACTCGCATTAGCTTACTTTTCCTACCGTAAAGATCTGCCTTTTACCCTACGCTCTATCTTGTACCCTTTGATTGGTGATCGTATTTATGGGCCTATCGGACACACGGTTGATATCCTAACAGTCGCGGTGACTGCTTTCGGTATCTCTCAAACCTTGGGGATGGGAGTTATCCAAATAAACTCTGGTTTGAATCAAGCCTTTGGTCTAGAAATTAGTTTGGGGATTCAACTCTTTATTATCGTTTCCCTTTGTACTTGTGCGGTTGCGTCGGTGCTATCTGGTGTAGGAAAAGGTATTCGCCGTTTATCAGAATGGAACATGCTGCTTTCACTCGCACTCGTGCTAGTAGTACTTTACATTGGTCCAACTCGCTATATCTTAAATACGCTACTTGAAAGCACAGGGCTTTATGCACAAAACATTGTCGGTATGAGCTTATGGAGCGATGCACAGAATGACTCTGGCTGGCAAAACTGGTGGACGGCTTATTACTGGCCTTGGTGGATGACTTGGGCACCTTTCGTTGGCATGTTTGTGGCTCGTATCTCTAAAGGACGCACAATACGTGAACTTATCGGCGGTGCTCTCATCGTACCCACGCTGATCACGTTTTTATGGATTTCAGTATTTGGTGGTGCAGCGTTGAAGGTAGAGCAAGACGCTCGTGTTGCTCATCAAGAGCAAGTCACTGCGGCACAAGAAGCCAAACAAACACCACCTGCGGATTTTTCTGGCGGCCCGATTCTTGAAGCGACTAAAGCCGATACGACACGCGCTTTGTTTACGCTATTCGACAATCTAGATACAGGTATGTTTGGTAAACTACTTAGCGTGCTTGCGTGTCTATTACTCGGTACTTATTTCATTACCTCCGCAGACTCGGGTACCTTGGTTCTATGTACCCTCGATGCCGCTGGGCACAGTGAGCCTCCCACCTCTATACGCGTATTGTGGGGGATCATGATCGCAGCCATTGCGGGAGTACTTCTATACGCAGGAGGGTTAAAAGCAATGCAAACGGCCTCCATTATTGCCGGTTTCCCTATCGCCATTTTTATCGCAGTGATGAGCTTAACGCTGTTTCATAGTATTCGACGCGAACCTAAGCCATGGGCAATGCTTCCAGAGCACGTTCACCCAGAGCAAGAGAAACTTGATGGTCCTGTTGAACCGCTTGTTGAAAGCAAAACAGTGGTTTCCGAGCCTATCGCTTCAACATCCTCACTAAAAGATGATTCCACACTCAATCAGGGACCAGTACTAAGTTAGTGCGTCGTTTCATCAATCAATTAAAACAAAGCGGGAACTGGTACTCCCGCTTTTTAACATGACCAAACTCTGTTATTTTCTCTGCTTATTGATTTAGGCTAAACCTCGATCACCCACCTCATCTGGCAACTGTTGCAAAAGCCACTCT
>NZ_JADDYG010000093.1:54664-56184 GCF_015163535.1 Vibrio sp. OPT46
TCAATTAAAACAAAGCGGGAACTGGTACTCCCGCTTTTTTAACATGACCAAACTCTGTTATTTTCTCTGCTTATTGATTTAGGCTAAACCTCGATCACCCACCTCATCTGGCAACTGTTGCAAAAGCCACTCTCTAAAACGCTTGACGCTTGCTGGGATTAAACCTCTATTTTTAGGTTCAAGCATAGAGAAATTGGAAGGTGTTGAAAGCACGTGTTCGACTGGCCTAACTAAAGCACCGCTTTGTAAATAGTCGTCCACTAATGATCCCCAGGCTAACGCGATGCCTGACCATTAATTGCCGCTTGTAACAGCATTGGATAGTTATTGATGTTCATGCGATTACGAGGCGAAATATTTGGCAATCCTACACTCGCAAACCACTGCTCCCAGTTCACCCAATCTCTTTGAGACTCTTCCAGATAGAGTAACGTTTTATTGAAGATTTCTTCTGGCTCATTAGGCTGGCCGATTTTCTCTAAATAAAGCGGACTACACACAGGGAATACTTCTTCAGAAAATAGCGTTGTCACGTCCATTTCTGCAGGTGGAGTGCGACAATAAAACAAGGCGATATCGCAATCTAATCGGCGTAAGTCCAACACATTATCTGAGGCCAATATCCTTATATCGATGTCATCATGTTCATTTTGAAATTGAGCAACCTTAGGCAACAACCACAAGGCTGCCATTGCATTTGTCGTCGCAACCGTGATCTTTTGTTCGCCCTGCCACTTCTTCACTTCACCCGTGATTTGAGCAATATCGAGCAAAGATTGGCTGACAGCTTGATAATATTGAAGACCTGTAGGCGTTAAATTAATGCTTCGATTGGCTCGCGTGAACATAGCCTTGCCTAAGTATTCTTCTAATTGTCTAATTTGGCGACTGATAGCACCTTGGGTCACGTTTAGTTCGTCAGCGGCTAATGTAAAACTCAAGTGCCGCGCCGACGCTTCAAACGCAACGAGGCTATTTAAAGGTGGGAGGGGTTTGATTTTCATGTATCTTCCAGTAAGGCAGTATTGTAATTATTTTTATTCCCGGCAATCTTATGTTGCACGTGGATAATGCCATTCTGGACAACACCCCAAAAACGACAATTTATAAATGATAAAAAATAGAGATGAATCATAAATTGTTGTGAGAGAGACTGCCGTATACAGTTTCGTGGCTACAACGAGCACAAAAAGAGGAGCAGTTACTCCTCTTTTGCCTAGCCTTTTGCTCACTTTCTTCGAGTTAGCCCATTTACCCTATTGCCAATTTAGTGCTCGCGTAACGCGCTTTTTTCTTTCTTGGACTGGCTAAGAAGTACGCCAAAGTAAGGGGGCCTAATCGTCCCATAAACATCATGAAGATGATCACTAACTCACCCGGTTCGGACAAACTGCCCGTTAAGCCTCGCGACAAACCAACCGTACCCAGTGCCGAGACCGCTTCGAACATAATATCTAACATAGACGCTTTCTCTGTCAGTAACAGCGTGAATATGGCAAACCAAGTCACGCCCACCGAGA
>NZ_JADDYG010000093.1:56241-73694 GCF_015163535.1 Vibrio sp. OPT46
TCAGAGTCAGCGCCAATGCCTTGCTGATGGTCTCTTTGGGAATCTTGCGTTGAAAGGCATAGGTTGCTTCATCGCGACGCAAATAGCTGTAAGTCGCCAAGACTAACACTATAAATGTCACAACTTTAATGCCACTTGCCGTACTCAATGATCCACCGCCGATAAACATCAACACCAGAATGATCGCCGTTGTGGCATCTTCCAACTGATCGATAGCTAAAGTGTTGAACCCTGCCGTTCTTGGCGTCACCGCTTGAAACCACGATGCCCACCATTTCCCTGCTTCGCTCAAAGGGCCAAGCGTGTTGGGGTTATCATATTCAATCAGGTAAATGGCGATAAGTGCCACCACGTTAATGATCACCGTGCCTAAGATCATCATTCGACTGTAAACGGTGAGTCGGTGCCAACGGCGATTGCGTTTTAAGTCAATCCAAACCGAGAAGCCTAAACCACCAATAATGAACAAACTGGTAATGGTGAAGTTAACGACCGGGTCGTCCACGTAAGGCATTAAGCTATCGGCACTCAACGCAAAACCTGCATTGTTAAACGCACTGATGGTGTAGAAGAAACCATGGAACAAACTGGTTTTCCAACCCAGCTCTTCACTCCAATAAACGCTCAAAATAGTGAAACCAATAAGTTCAACGAGCAGAGCGAACATCAATACAGATTTAGCAGTGGCAATGAGTGTCGATGAGTCAGTTTGGTTGAACGCCTCTCTCGCGACGGCTCGCTCCAAAAAGCCAATTTTTCCGCCCAGAGCCAGCAAGGTCACGATGGCAAACGTCATTAAACCTAGGCCACCACATTGAATCAGGAAAGCAATAACCACTTGCCCAAAAGGCGTAAACGCCGTGCCCGTGTCCACCACAACTAATCCCGTCACCGTAATGGCCGATGTCGCAGTAAACAGGCTTTGAATCCAAGTGATGGGCTCTGTGGTGGCAATCGGCAGTTTGAGTAAGACCGTGCCGAGCATGATCAAGCACGCAAAGCTGAGGCTAAGTATTAATGGCGGTGCGCCCAACAATTTTTTGCCCGCTTTGGGTTTTCGCTCGATTGGGATAATAGAGGGATGCCACAAAACCATGTTACACCAACCTTGGAGCGACGTATTTCAGCTCAGCGCGACTACCGCAAAGCAACAGCGTGTCGAACTCATTAAGCACAAACTCATCTTTGATATTGGTGTAGACGGCTTCTTCGCGCTTCACCAATATCGGCTGAATGTTGTAACTACCTCGGCTGATCAACTTAGAAAGCGGTGTATCGTGCAGATTGGATTTAACGTGGATTTCCACCACATACAAACCATGCCCCATTTCCAAATAGTTATTCACCATCGGATAGTTGAGTGCCTGCGCGACTCTTACGCCCATCTCCTCTTCCGGATGAATAATGCGTTGTACACCAAGCTTAGACACGATGGTATGGTGCGCTTTGGTGCTAGCTTTGACCCAAATAGATTTCACACCCAGATTTTTCAGCGCCAGCGTACACAACAAACTGGCTTGCATGTCTTCGCCGATCGCTACCAACACCACATCACTGTTCGCTAACGCTAACTCTCTGAGTGCACCTTCGTCTGTTGCGTCACATATGACCGCTTGCGTTAACTCTTCGACGTATTTTTCGACGATTTTAGGGTCGCTATCCACCCCCGTTACGGTGTGTCCAAGATGAATAAGTTCTAAGCTGGCGGCAACGCCAAATCGCCCTAGACCAATTACTGTAAAGTGAGCCATATCAATACCTAACTGTGTTTTATGTATAGAAAATGCTAATGCGTTAAGGGTTAGACTGGTTTTCCGTCACGGAAAATAGGCAACACGAATCCTGTTCGAGTGCCGATAACCAACACTAAACCTTGGCATTAACGTTGATTAAATTTGGAATTTAGTAGTGCTTGGACGTCTCAAGCACTAAACGATAACCCAGCCCTGGCTCGGTTTTTAATAGCCGCTGTTCGTCAGCACTATCGTTCAGTTTTTTGCGTAGTTGACTCACTAACACGCGTAAGTAGTGAGTGTCTTCGACATGACTTTTTCCCCAAATCACCGCTAGCAAATGAGTTTGCTCAATGAGTTTTCCCGGCTTGAGAATCAACTGTTCAATGAAAGAAAACTCTTTCTTGGTGAGTGGAATTTCCCTCTGATCCAACCAAAATTGGTGAGTACTTTTGATGATTTTGACTCGGCCAGCCACCAGCTCATCAGCGACGGTTTGCTCATCCACCAAATCTCGAACCAGCACTTTGATGCGCGCGATGAGCTCTTTTACGCCAAAAGGCTTGCTCAAGTAATCATTCGCGCCCGCTTCTAAAAGGCGGATTTTTTCCTCTTCTTGATCGCGAGCTGTCAGCACTAGCACTGGCGTTTTATACGTCTGACGAAGCGTAGTGAGAAACTCCGCCCCATCGCCGTCGGGCAAGCCTAAATCTAGCAGAATTACGTGCGGCGAATACGCTTCGAAACACGCTTTGGCTTCTGCAATGGTACTCGCGCCAATGTAATCAAACCCTTCAGCAGACAGCGAAATTCGAATAAAGGTATGAATGCGAGGCTCATCGTCCACAACTAAAACTTTGTAACTCACGCCTGCTCTGCTCCTTGATTGAGTGGAAGTCGAATGCGGATCAGCGTCCCTTCTGATACTGGCATAGATTGAATATATCCATGGTGTGCGGTGATGATACCTTTGGCAACCGCGAGTCCCATTCCGGTGCCTGAATCGGCCGATTTGTTGTTCACACCGGAATAGAAAAGGTTGAATATTTTTTCCGCATCTTCAGCTTTGATGCCAATCCCCATGTCCCGAACATCAATCACGCACGACGAACCCTGCTTAGAAAGTGAAACCTCGACAGATTCATTCTCTGGTGAAAATCGCATGGCATTATCCAGCACATTAAAAATCGCTTGTTCGATGAGCGAACGACTTACTGACAAATAGCCAACGGCATCATCCATATTCATGGATACTTTCTCGGTGTAATTCGGCAAACGAGAAACCGCATCCCGCACAATATTCGCAATAGGCTCATCTTTTTTGGTAATTTTTAATGTGCCGTGTTGGAGCTTAGTCGCCTGTAAGAGGTTCTCTATATATTGATGCAAGCGGTGGCTTTCTGAAGTCGCACTGTCGAGCAATTCTTTGCGCTCTAAGTCATTGAGCTTGGGCATGTACTCGTTGAGTGTGGTCAGTGTTCCAATAATGGTTGCCAACGGCGTGCGTAGGTCATGGGACACCGATAGCAGGATGCTGTTTTGCAGCTTGGTTTGTTTTAATTCTCCCTGCTGGCGACGATAAAGATCCGCAAAGGTGCTGGTGATAAATGCCACCACCATAAACACGACTAAATTAAAAATGTCTTCCGGACGAAACATCTGCAAAGAGTAACGAGGCGTCGTGAAAAAGAAGTTGAAGCTCAACGCTTCGATCACCGCCGCCGCATAAGCGAATCGCGAGTTGCATTGAAACGCCACTACCACGACTGCTAACTGTAAAATCAGCAGGACTGCGGCTGTAGAGCCAAACAGTTGGTCTAACAGCCATGAGACCACAACCGCGCCAACAATCACGGTAGTAGAAAAGAGAAAGGTGTTATCTCGCCATTGAACAAACATAAAATACATCAACCAAAATTCGATGTAGAAAACTTTAGCAAAAGCCCATTCGGAGTTCGCGTAAAAAAAGCGTAAAAAATTCAATAACGACAGTGAGTTATAAACATAATCATCATTAAGTTGGCCTAACTCAATGAATAATCACAAGTTAACGTTGCCCATTAACGCCTACTTACTCGGTATAAACGACAGACACAAAAAAGAGGAGCATTTGCTCCTCTTTCGTGTAGCGTCATATTAGATGACTTGCAGTTGAGCATCACCTTGCTCAGACAAAAAACCGCCGGTTTGATGCTTCCACAACTGAGCGTAAACACCACCCAATTGCAGCAGCTCGTAATGCGAGCCTTGCTCAATGATTTTGCCGTCATCCATTACAATCAAACGATCCATCGCGGCAATCGTTGATAAACGGTGAGCAATCGCAATCACTGTTTTTCCTTCCATCAGAACTTCAAGGTTTTCTTGAATTGCCGATTCTACTTCTGAATCAAGTGCAGACGTTGCTTCATCCATGATCAAAATTGGCGCGTTTTTCAGCAGAACGCGAGCAATCGCCACACGTTGACGCTGACCACCAGACAGCTTCACACCGCGTTCACCCACTTCAACGTCATAACCAACGTTACCTTGCTCGTCTCGTAGAGATTGAATGAAATCATGAGCATGTGCTTTCTCAGCAGCTGCGATAACGGCATCCATTGAAGCATCTGGATCACCGTAAAGAATGTTCTCTTTAATTGAGCGATGTAGCAAAGAGGTGTCTTGCGTGATCATACCGATGTGTTGGCGAAGCGACTCTTGTTCAACTTGAGAAATGTCCTGTCCATCAATACAAATCTTACCGCTATTTACGTCGTAAAAGCGCAGCAACAAGTTGACCAACGTGGATTTACCTGCCCCAGAGCGACCGACAATGCCGACTTTTTCGCCCGGTTTGATAGTCAGATTCAAGTTCTCAAATACTGCCTTCTCATCACTGTAGTTAAAACCTACGTGATCAAAGCAGATCTCACCTTGAGAGATTTGCAAAGGCTTAGCATTTGGTACGTCTTTCACTTCAACATCGTTTGAAATCGTATTAATACCGTCTACTACTGTACCGATGTTTTCAAACAGTGCGCTAACTTCCCACATGATCCACTTCGACATACCTTGTACGCGCAACGCAATACTGATGGCAATCGCAATAGCACCAATTGTTACAGCGTGATCTAGCCATAGATAAACCGAAATGGCACTAATAGACATCAGCAGCAAATAGTTGATGGCATCCACACTAAACAGTAAACAAGTCACCATGCGCATTTGGCGGTAAACCGTCACCAAAAATTGCTTCATGCTGCTTTCTGCGTATTCCAACTCTCGTTGCGAGTGCGCGAATAGCTTTACGGTAGATATGTTGGTGTAAGAATCGACAATGCGCCCAGTCATTACAGAACGAGCATCCGCTTGCTCCGTCGCTACTTGTTTCATTTTAGGGATAAAGTAGAACTGGATAACCGCGTACATTCCTATCCAAATCACAATAGGCAACATTAGCAAACCATCAGCTTCGCCCATCATCCAGAGCATCGAAAGAAAATAAACGCTGATATAAACCAGTACATCCACCAGCTTCATGACCGTTTCTCGTACCGCTAACGCACTTTGCATCACTTTGGTCGCAACTCGGCCTGCAAAGTCACGCTGGAAAAATCCAACCGCTTGTTTTAGCAAGTAACGGTGAATCAACCAACGGATAGACATCGGGTAGTTACCCAATAACGTTTGGTGCATCACCATTGAGTGGACAAAACCGAGAGCTGGCATCACAACCGCCACTAAGAACAGCATCATTAGCATGCGATCACCCTGGTCTTGCCAGAATGTTGCGCGATCTTGATTAGAGAGAATATCGACGAGCTCGCCCATATAACGCAACAGCGTCACCTCAGTAATGGCAATAAGCGCACTGAACACAGCCATAACGAGTAAAGGGGCTTCAAAGCCACGAGTGTAAAAACGACAAAAGCCAAATAGCGTCTTCGGTGGCTTTTCGGTTTCCATCTGGGGAAAGGGTTGGGTCAGCTTTTCAAACCAATTGAACATAACAATGACTTTAGGTACCGCGAATGAATTTGCGAACGTTTTACTATCTTTTGATACAAAAGTCAGTAAAATACCGAAACAAAAGCTCAAATGATAATAATTACAATTAAGCTTAGCGTTAATCATAATTATCGGGAATAGATTTATGCAAAAGAATAACTCACTGACCATCGCTATCCGCAACGCGTTGGTTTGTGCTTTAGCACCTACAGCAGTGGTTGCATTCACAGCACAAGCTCAAGAAGACGTCGTACAAGATGACGTGATTGCCATGGAGACCATAACGGTCACCGCGCAAGCACTTAAAGTAGAAACCCCTGCAGCAGAAACGCCGCGCAGCGTATCTATCATTTCTGAAGATGAACTTCGTGTTCGTGCACCGAAAAAGCTAGATGAAGCATTACGCTACACGTCTGGTGTAACCGCTCAGCCTTATGGCGCAGACAACGACACTGATTGGTTCAAAGTTCGTGGATTTGATGCAGCGACTTACCTAAACGGCAACCGCCTATTCCGCGATGGTTACTACACATGGTTGGTCGAACCTTACGGCCTAGAAAGTGTAGAAGTCGTTAAAGGTCCATCGGCTATTCTGTTTGGTGAATCGGCACCAGGCGGTATCGTGAATGCTGTTCAGAAAAAACCAACGTTTACGCCTCAAGGCGAAGTAAAAGTCGAAGTTGGCAACAACCAACACCAATCCGTAGGTTTTGACATTGCTGACGAAGCAAACGACGCAGGCACTGTGCGCTATCGTTTGGTTGGCTTGATGACAAGCCAAGATGGTGAACTGGACGGCACAAATAACGAGCGTTTCTACCTAGCGCCAAGTGTCGAGTTCGACATTTCTGACCGTACAATGCTGACCGTTTTGGCAACTTACCTTCATGATGACGGTGTACCAACTAACCCATTCTTCCCGGCAGCAGGTACTCTGATTGGTTCTAACTTTGGCAAAATCGATCCTTCGACTAACCTTGGTCAGCCAAACTACGATAAATACGAACGCACGCAGTTTTCTCTAGGTTACTTACTAGAGCACGACATCAATGACACGTGGTCACTCTCGCAAAACCTCAACTACGGTTCGAATGAGTTGTACTTGCGCAGCTCTTACGCGTTCTCAAACAACGATCCAGCGAAAGAAGAGTTAACGCAAGGCATCGTATTCCGTGACGGAAAAAACCAGAGCATCACGTTCGATAACAATGCTGTCGGCAACTGGATGACAGACAACGCAGAGCACACAGTGCTTATCGGTATGGATCTGCAATTCCACAAAACCGATGGCGACGAGCAAGACAACTATGCATTTGGCACTATCAACCCGTGGAACCCAGTTTACGGCAACTTCACCCCTCTTGATCCTGCCAACAACGTGAAACGTGAGATTGAGAAATCTCAAGCAAGTCTCTATTCACAATACCAATTGAAACTGCATGAACAGTGGATTGGTAACATAGGTGCTCGTTACGACTGGGTGAAAACAGAAAACTCTGGCAAGGGCGCTACCGTTGATCAAAGTGAATCTCGTGATGATGGTCAGCTCTCTCTAAGTGCGGGTGTGATGTACCTTGCAAACAATGGCCTGTCACCTTACGCAAACTACTCTCAGTCGTTTGAAGTGATCAGCACTATTGATGCGGCAACCAATGAACTTTACAAACCGCTGGAAGGCGAGCAAGTAGAAGTGGGTGTAAAGTATGAGCCAAGCTTTATGGATGGCTTTATCAACCTTGCATGGTTCGACATCACGCAAAAGAACGCGTTGGTCACTAACCCATCAACATGGATTGCGACACAAACAGGTGAAGTGACATCTCAAGGTATTGAGCTAGAAAGCACGGCGCAGCTAACCGACGATCTAAAACTGATGGCAAGCTACACCTACACTAAAGCGAAAACAGATGAGAGCTTTGGCCAAGGTAAAAAACAAGCCGCACTTATTCCTGAGCATCAAGCGTCTGCATGGGTAGACTACAGCGCCTACAGCCTGATTCCAGGCCTCAATATCGGTACTGGTGTGCGCTACGTAGGTGAGTCAAAAGATAACCCTAAGAGCTCGAACCTAACGGTTCCTTCTGTCACTCTTTGGGATGCGTCAGTCACTTACGACATCACTTCACAGTGGCAAGCACAGCTAAACGTGAACAACATCCTAGATAAAGAGTTTGTTTCAGGTTGCGATTACTGGTGTTACTACGGCCAGTCTCGCTCTGTTATGCTAAACGCAAACTACCGCTGGTAATTGTACTTCTACTCCCCTCTATTGAGGGGAGTTTTCTCCTAAGAGCCATCCATGTTTCAACTGTCTAATATTGAGATCGTGCGAGGTGGACGTCAGATCCTCGGCATCGAACAACTTAACATCCCAACAAATGAGCTAACGGTCGTTTTAGGCCATAACGGTTCAGGTAAGTCGACACTGGTGAACCTGCTTTCTGGTCAAATGCCACCAGATAAAGGCACGGTAACACTAAACGATACTTCCCTTTCATCACTCAAAACCAAAGAGTTGGCAAAACAGATCGCCTATTTGCCACAAAAGCTGCCCTCTTCGGCTGGTTTAACGGTAGAAGAGCTAGTGCGCTTAGGTCGCTTTCCGTGGCGTGGGGCACTTGGTCGTTGGAAAGCTGAAGACAAACAGATCATCACGCAGGCTATGGAACGAACAGGGGTTACACCTTTTGCTCAAGCTTTGGCGGATGACTTATCGGGCGGCGAGCGCCAACGTGCTTGGGTGTCTATGCTACTGGCTCAACAATCGCCAATTTTAATTCTCGATGAGCCAACCTCGGCGCTCGATGTTCACCATCAGTTTCAACTAATGGCGCTGCTGGCAGAACTGAATCGAACCGAGAATGTAGGCATTATCGTGATCCTGCACGATCTGAACTTAGCACTGCGCTACGCCACCCACATTGTTGCGCTCAAAAAAGGTAAGATTGCCTTTGAAGGCAACGCCGACATGTTGTTAGACGAGGCACGCCTTTCTAAACTATATGAGTCACCAATTAAGCTGATTGAACACCCAAGCCCGGCTAACACATTAGCGAGCCAAAAGGTGGCTGTTGTATGCGCATAATAGCTCGTTTACTTACTGTGGTTACACAATCTGCTTTTCTCCTCGCATTTTTTATGACCAATGCACATGCAGTCATCACCGTTACCGATGAATATGGCGAGCATAGTTTTGAGCAAGCGCCTCAACGCGTTGTAGCCTTAAACTGGGACATCTTAGAACAAGTTTTGGCGCTAAACGTAGAACCAATCGCAGCCCCAAATTTACCAGGCTACCGCCAATGGGTCGTCAATCCAACTGCACCAGAGTCAATTGAAGATATTGGAACCCGAGCAGAACCCAACTTAGAAAAAATAGCCAGTTTGAAACCAGATGTCATCCTTGCTGCATCTCCACAGCAAGACTTGATTCCGTTACTCAAACAAATTGCTCCGGTAATCTATTTACCTAATTTTTCTGAAAATGAGGCCGCAGCTGAAACGGCCATTCGTCACTTTCGTACGCTCAGCAAGCTATTCAATAAAGAGGCACTTGCTGAACAGAAACTGGCAGAATTAGATGCTTCATTTGCGCAGATGCGCCAGCGAATTCGCCACTATTACTCTGCTCCACTCAGCGTTCTTGTGATGCGATTTTCAACTCCGAATACTGTATTACTTGCAACCGAAAACTCCACCACTGACTACGTGGTTAGAAAACTGGGATTACAGGCTCCAATTAAAGAGGACCCACGAGCGTGGGGAGTAAAGCAAGATCGAATCAATCGGCTTCAGGGCCTTCAAAACAGCTACGTTCTCTACGTACAACCTTTCCCAGAAGAACGAAAACTGAAAGAGTCGCCACTTTGGCAAGCGATGCCGTTTGTGAAACAGCAGCGGGTAAATTCAGTCAGAGCAGTGTGGGCGTATGGCGGTGCCATGTCTTTGCAATACACCGCTGAAGCGATTACCGACAGTCTAATAGAGTTGGCACCAGAACAATGAGAACGAAACATTATATTGGTTATCTGGCGCTGATTACGTTACTTAGCGTCTTTAGCCTACAAATTGATACTAATTTATCACTTTTCGAACAATGGCAATTATTAACAAAACCAGAGGTAGCAACCGAGTTTCGTGACGTATTCTTTACGCAAGCGCAACTTCCTAGGTTAAGTATGACCCTGCTTGTTGGTGCCATGCTTGGTCTCACCGGCAGCTTAATGCAGCAATTAACGCAGAATAACCTCACCTCGCCGTTGACTCTTGGCACCTCTTCTGGTGCTTGGCTTGCATTAGTCGTGGTAAACATTTGGTTCGTCGATTGGGTAGCCGATTACTCTGCATTAGCCGCAATGGTGGGGGCTTTAGTGGCGTTTGGCCTGATCGTATCAATTGCAGGCGTGCGTAATATGACAGGTTTGCCGCTGGTCGTTTCGGGGATGGTGATCAATATCTTGCTTGGTTCTATCGCCACAGCCATTATTATTTTAAATGCCCAGTTCGCACAGAATATTTTTATGTGGGGAGCCGGAGACCTTTCTCAATACAGCTGGGATTGGTTTGAGTGGTTATTGCCTCGCTGCGCTATCGCAATCGTAATTTTGATCGTCGCACCACGTATTCTGACCTTAATGAAACTAGGACAAGAAGGCGCAGCAGCCCGAGGCTTAGCGGTATTACCCGCGTTTGGTGCGTTAATGGTGATGGGTATTTGGCTGGTATCTGCCTCAATCACCGCAGTTGGCATTATCAGCTTCATCGGATTACTGACACCCAATATTGCCAGAGCGATGGGGGCAAGAACACCGCGCGACGAATTGATCAGCAGCATGCTTTTGGGCGCAATGCTACTAATCATCACAGACTCTGCCGCTATCTCGCTGAGCTTATGGTTAGAGGAAACCATTCCTAGCGGCGTAGCGGCTGCAGCTATTGGCGCTCCCGCTTTAATTTGGTTTACTCGTAAAAAGCTGACGGCAACCGATCAACTTAACCTTTCAATGAGCCAAGGAAAAACGGCGCTTTCTAAACGCGCGGTATGCAGCATTGCGCTATTCAGTCTGGTTGGGATTCTAGCTTACTCATTCGTTACCCATGGTATAAACGGAATTCAATGGTCTGTGCCAGGTGAGTTCCAATGGCAATTGCGTTGGCCGCGAATGTTAACCGCACTTTCTGTCGGTATTGCGCTATCCGTTGCCGGAATCATTTTGCAACGCATTGTTTATAACCCTCTGGCAAGTCCCGATATTCTCGGTGTGTCTTCCGGAGCCACGTTTGCCATTATTACGACAGGAGTCATCGCTGGGTCGCTTCTCTCCGCATTTAGCTGGGGTATCGCTTTTTTCGGAAGTATGTCCGTATTGATGTTATTGCTGATTATCGGTAAACGAAGCCATTTTAATCCATCTAACTTCGTGTTGTCCGGCATCGCACTAACGGCACTACTAGAAGCTCTTGTTCAATTTTCGCTAGCTCAAGGTTCTGGTGACAGTTACAAAATTTTATTGTGGTTAACTGGTTCAATTTATCGAGTCACAGCCGACACCGCACTGATGTTATGTTTGGCCATAATAGTTCTGCTTGCCGCTGTATTCTCGATTTCTCGTTGGCTAACACTAATTTCCATCGGGCGACAATTCTCAAATGCACGAGGGCTTAACCCTACCGTAGCCAATACGCTTATGCTCACCATCGTTGCTTTGTTATGCGCCTTTTCTACCGCTACAGTTGGTCCAATATCTTTTGTTGGCTTGGTCGCTCCCCATATGGCGATGATGTTAGGAGCAAGAAAAGTGAAAGAGCAACTGTGTGTCGGTGCCTTAATTGGCGCAACCCTAATGTTGTGGGCAGATTGGCTAGGACAAATCGCTATTTATCCAAGTCAGGTCGCAGCTGGCACGTTGGTCGCTATTATAGGCAGCACTTACTTCCTATTTTTAATGCTGAAGAGTAAGTTCAGCTAAGTTGGGAATATTGTTACAGCCTAAAAATACGCTAAGAAAAACAAACCCCGCTATTTTGATAGCGGGGTTTGAAATTAAAGGCGAAGTACGATGCTCTATTCTTCTCGCACTACAGGAAAACGTTGCTCATAAAGTTCCATAAAGTCCTTACGAATTAAGTGCTCTAAGTGGTTCGCTTTATCGGTTGGGCAGAAAATCATCACGTGCAGAATTTGTTCACCATTAATGTTGCTAGAAATATGCATATGTGGCTCAGAACCAGGAAGGTCAACACCGGCATGTTTTTCAATCATCGCATTGTAACGATGTGCAACATCAGCAAAGTAACTGCAATGTTCTTCAATTTTATCAGTTAAAATCGGTAACAGTGGATACAAATTGACGAAGTCTTTCACCACTACAGAAAAGTTGTGGTAAACGTACCGCTTCATGAAGTTGAGGTTCTTTACTGGATAGGTAAAGAACATACTATTAGGCAATGTCGCTGTTTTGCCGGTGTAATGATATTGCCCGTGATGCAGGTCGATCTCTTGAATCACCGTCGCCATCATATTGTGCTCAATCACTTCACCACACAACTTTCCGACCTCAATCCAGTCTCCAACGCGAAAAGAACGCGAACTTGCTCTTTGAATCGAACCCGTAAAACACAAAATGATTTCTTTGGATGCCACTACAATGGCAACGGCAATCGCCGTTACACTCAGAGCAAACTCGTTAATTTCTGATTGCCATAAAATAAATAAAATCAGTAATGTAACAGCAAAGGTGCCATTTTTAGTTCTGGACATCCAACTACGCTGATCTTCTGAGAGAAAAGCGTGATCACCACGAATCATCGATAAAATTGCACGACGAATTAACCACATAATCGCAAAGATCAGTGCGGTAAAAATCAATTTATGAGTGAGAAGAAAATCGACAACTAACTGCACTTTCTCCATTCCACGGCTCCCTCGAATAAAAATACGGCCCAGTAACAGCTAACGATAACAAATTATTTTGTCTGTTGTCCGTGCTCACTCAAGTCTTTTTGAAATTACTCCTCTCTGAAGGCGCGATTCATGCTTTCTGTAATTGGCTTTATTAGGTAGCTCAATGGCGTTCGTGGCTCAGATAAAATAAGCACTTCGGCATTCATGCCTGAGGTTAAACGATGTTTTGTCACATCTTCCGGTGAAATTGCAATTCTAGCGAGATAAAAATCTTCTTGGTTTTCTTGCGAGAGCTTATCGGCAGAAATCGTCAGCACAGTACCGTCTAAAGGTGCCAACGTCCGTGCATTCAGAGCGGTCAGACGAACATGCGCTTGCTGGCCTGGATTCACTAAATCAATATCCTGAGGATTAACACGAGCCTCGACTAACAACTTATCGTCTTGCGGGACCAGTTCTAGTAACGTTTCACCCGAGCCAATCACACCTTTTTCGGTAAACACTTGCATGTTGACTACGCGACCAGAAATAGGTGCGTTGATCGTTGTTCTTGCGACAATATCTTGAGCGGAGCGATATTCTTCCCGAATTGCGACAATTTCCGTTTTGGTATTTCGTAGTTCCTCGACAATCTCATTCAGCCTTTCAAGCTTCAACTCTTCAATTTGCGCTAGGTTCTCATCTAACCTTTTTCTAACGGTGAGCGACTGCCTATCTAACTGGCTTAAGGTACTTCTCACCTCCGCTGCTAAGCGCTTGAGTTGAAGTAAAGTAGATTTTCCCGAGAAACCTTTTTGCACCAAGGCTTGGTTGCTGTCTATTTCTTCAGCAATAAAGTTGAGCCGTTCCGTCTCAATCACTTTGGTTTGCTGAAGGTTTTCAAGCTCTAAATTTGCTCCAGAAATACTCTGCTCAATGATACTCAGTTTACTATCAAAGAATCGCTTTCTCGCTTCAAAGATCTTGTTTTGAACCAGTTGTGCTTCTTGTACGATATCGACACGGGGAATGCTTTCAAGATCATCAGACCATACAATCGTTGGAAGCTCATCAAGCTCCGCACTTAAACGGTTTTCCTTTGCTAGAGTATGGATAAAACGACCACTTAACGAGTCCAACTTAGCCATAGCTTGACGCTTAGAAAGTTGAATTAATAACTGACCTTTTTCGACTAAATCCCCTTCCTGTACATATAGCTTTTCAATAATACCGCCTTCTAAATGCTGAATTTCTTGTCGCTTAGTGAGAACTGACAAATCACCATAAGCAATCGCTGCACTTTCTAATTTGGCTGTTGCAGCCCAGTAGCCAAGGCCTCCAAGAAAAACACTTAAGGTCACCACACCGAGTAAAATTGGTTTTCGAAAGTTTAGTCTCGCTTTGGGGCTAAAACGATATACGATCTCGGTAGAACTCTGATTAACGGTTGGCAGTTGATTGCTCATTTCTTACCCTTGGGATATCTGTTCTTTCTTCGCCCATCAAACGTTTTAATACTTCATCTTTAGCGCCGTATAACTTGACTCGGCCGTCAGCCAAATACAAGAGCCTATCCATTTGTCGTAACGTGCTCGGATTGTGAGCAATGACGATAATCGTTGTACTCTGTGCTTTTAAATGGGCAATCAAACGTTGATACGCAGCCTCTCCCTCACCATCGAGGTTGGCATTCGCTTCATCGAAAATCACAATAGAAGGGTCGCCATAAACGGCTCTTGCAAGAGCGATTCTCTGCCTTTCCCCCCCAGATAAACCACGGCCATTTTCACCAATAATGCAATCATAGCCTTTGTTTTTCTTGAGTATTAATTCATGACATCCTGCTAGTTGAGCCGCCTTGATGACTTTAGCGGGGTCTTCTTCTTTAAAGCGCGCGATGTTCTCTCGAATTGTGCCAGGAAATAACTCCACCTCTTGAGCGAGATACCCAAAATGCACGCCGCGATCTTCAGATGCCCATACGGAGACTTCCATTCCATCAAGAGTCACTTTACCCGCTAATGGCTTAACCGTACCTAATAACAGCCGAGCAAACGTCGATTTACCCGTACCAGAAGGGCCAATCACCCCAACAGCAACACCCGGAGGAATCGATAAGCTGAGCGATGAGAGCACTGGTTCGGTTGCTCCAGGATGGCGATAGGCCAGTCCGGTAAGCTCATAGTGTCCTTTTGGTTTAGGCAGTGGCATATCTGATTCATCTTGGCGCACGATCGCATCGATTTCTTTCAACCTTTTATAGGCGCCTTTAGCAGACATCGCGCTTCGCCACGTGCCTATCGCCTGCTCCATCGGCGATAATGCCCGACTCATTAATATGGAGCTCGCGATCATCGCCCCTGCCGTTATCTCATGTTGGATAACTAACCATGCACCACCTCCCAGTAAAAATATCTGTAATGAGCCACGCACAAACTTAGAAAAGTTAGCCATGTAGATAGACTTACCTGCAACTCGCTCTTCAAGCACATTCACTTCGCTCACGCGCGACTGCCACTTCTCTAAAAATGCATTCATCATCCCCATTGCGAGAATTGAATTGGAGTTTTGCGTGGCTAATTCTGCGTTGTTGATATGAGAAATCGCTCTGACTTCGCTCTCTTGCATTGTTTTACGCGTCATTAGCTCATTAAGCAGACCTAGGCTAAACAATACGATAGATCCAAGTAACGCGATGTGACCTAGTATCGGGTGCAATAAATACACAAATAAAATAAATAGCGGTGTCCAGGGCGCATCCAACAGTGGATAAGGTGCTTGACTGCTCAAAAAGCTTTTGATGTTCTGAATGTCTCTCAGAGTTTGCGAGGTATAACTCTTCCCAGTATGTGATTGATATTGAATCGTGCGCTTGAGCATGAAAGCGGAGAGTTTTGTGTCCATCCAATAACCAAAAGATTTACTCATTTGTGCTCGTGCAATGTCGATGATGGACATGGTTAACAGCGCGACAATTACGATGACAGTGAGCAAGAATAAAGTATCGGTTGAGTAGGAGGATATAACTCGGTTGTACACTTGAAGCATGTACAACGGAATCGAGAGAACCAATAAGTTGATAAAAAGGCTAAAAACGATCAGCAAGCCCGCAAGCGTGCATAGTTTTTGTTTCACTTCTTTGAAAACCGTTTTTTGCACGACTACTTCCGTTTAACGTGAAAATTGTAGGCGCCAGAAATACTAGCGCCTAGCTTAAGGTAACCTCAAATCGCTCTAGAGTGTCCGATTAGTTCACCTCAGCATGGCAGAGCCACGCAAACTAATTCCCATCCAGAGTTATTTTCAGTCGTTTAGATTACGAACAGATCTGCACCATAGGTGTTGATGTCAGTTTCAGTCACGCCAATAAGTTTCACTGTTAGATCAGCCCCATCGGTAAACACTGCATTCCCAACTGCATCGTAGCTAAAGCTTAAATCACCAAAGTCAGTGACAGAGTCGCTAATGATGTGCAAAGAGTCTTCACCAATGGTGAAATCAACAACTTTGGCTTCGCCATGGCCACCAAACTTATCCGTGAACACAAACTTATCGCCATTGCTGCCGCCAACTAAAACGTTGTCACCAGAACCAGCAACAAGAATATCTTCACCGACACCACCATTTAATTTATTGTCACCCAACAAACCCAACAGCAAGTCATTACCGGTACCACCGCCGAGGTAGTCGTTTCCTGTACCAGCCCTAAGGATGTCATCTCCAGCACCACCAGTTAGGCGATCGTCGCCGTCGCCGCCGATCACATAATCATTACCGCCACCGCCAACAAACGAGTCATTACCACCAAAACCGATAAACAAATCATCGCCGCCATCGAAATCAGCAAATTGGTTATTTACACCTGCATCGCCTAAATACGTGTCATTGTCACTTGCGCTCATTTTTATTCCCTCTTAGCTTATTAATTGAATAGACCTTCTGTTCCACGTCTGACTAGATTCGTCACGACATGAGAAGTCTAATAGTCAACTGAATAGGAATAAGTTTGAATATGGGATGATATTTCAGACTGACATTTTAATAATAAATATAAAATTTAGTACTTTATAGAGTATTTTCTTTTTATTACAGCAAGTTAATACTAGTACTACAGGTTTCTCTTAGCCCAACTTGTAGCTTGCGTACGGTTCTTTACTTCTAACTTTCTAAAAATATTGTATAGATGTGATTTAATAGTATGCTCGCTGATAAATAAAGAATCAGCGATTTCCATATTTGAACCACCTTCTTTCAACATTTTTAAAACCTGAACTTCACGCCGAGTAAGCTCAACCTCAATAGCAGGTTCGATAATGCTATTTACTTCTCTGCCTCGATAATAATTTACTAGCTGATCAAGTAATCTTCGAGACAGCCAATTATCCCCTTTTATTATTGCTTTTAATCCCTGACAAACCTTGTCCATTGAATCTCCTGGACCAAATATACCTTTTACATGAGGCCAAGAAGCGAGTTCTTCTGTGTCTAAGTCATAACCTAGATTAAGCATTATGGTTCCTAGCACTTTATTACTATCTTTTAAATAAACTAAAGTTTCGGAAGGAATCTCAACTGAAAAATCAACAAGCAAAAAGTAGCGTTCCGGAATGAGTTCATGATAACTAGGGTTTTTAGTATCAATGATCGTTATTTTAGTTTCTGTATTTTTAGAAAGCATTTCCTTAAAGTTTTCACTCTGTAAACTTTGTTGAGTGAGCATTAGGATTTCAGGCTTTTCCATATACTGTTCCATAATGTTTCTCATACTTTCAGTGACTTAACATTCTTAAATTAGTAGTTAATCGTCAGCACTTAGTTTGATATGTAAGTGCTAGTTCACAGAGTAA
>NZ_JADDYG010000093.1:73704-74877 GCF_015163535.1 Vibrio sp. OPT46
CCCATAATGTTTCTCATACTTTCAGTGACTTAACATTCTTAAATTAGTAGTTAATCGTCAGCACTTAGTTTGATATGTAAGTGCTAGTTCACAGAGTAAAGTTATTTGCTACTTTTTTAAATTCTAAAGTTATTAAAAAGAGAACCAAAAAAAGTGTTTCTCATAAAAGAAACACTTTTAACACATTCAGGTCACAGAAATTATTAAGAGTTTACTAAATTAGGCAACCTAATATTGCAATAGCATTACACCGTTAACGAGTTGTCTGAAATATTTTCCTTTGCCCAAATAAGTGCTTGAACTCTATTTTTCACATCAATCTTCTTGAAAATATTATGTAAATGCGTTTTTACCGTATTCTCGCTGACAAATAATTGTTCGGCGATTTGTTGATTGGACGCCCCCATGGAAAGAAAGGTAATTATTTGTTGCTCTCGTTTGGTCAGAATAGCGGAAACATTCTTATTTATAGGTTTGCAATGTCGACGAAGGTAAGTAATGTACTGCTGAGAAAACTTACGGCTGAACCACATATCTCCTTGAAGCACCTTACCAATACCAACTTGCAACGTTTTTATATCATCAGAGGTATAGAAAATACCGGCCAAAGTACGCCAAGCAAAGAGATCTTCTGTCGATATGGATTGCTCACAATTAATTAAGATTTCAAGCGTGTCTTTCTGCTTGGCCGCTTTAAACTCCGCATAACGGCGAAAAATTTCATCCGTGATCACGCTGCAATCAACAATAATGGCTGATGCAAGAGATTCATGTAACACTCCGTGAATCAGATTATCTGGCGTGATTAGAGCAACACTAATACCGAGTTTGGTCTCCAATACATCTTTCAACAGAGATGACTGTAGACTTCCCTCCGTGATTAAAATAACGTTTCTTTTTTTTTGCTGCTCCATCCTGATCGCATTCCCTTGGTCGTTTTTATTGAAATACGCAATAGATTTAGATAGAGCGGTAGTATTGTCAAGTATGAAAATCACTAGTACTAATTAATAACTCATTGAAGTGTCAATAATTTTTAAGTGGCAAGTATATGAGAGGTATTAGCATTTTTCAGACATTAAAAAAGGGAGTATAAACTCCCTTTTTGTGTTTGAGCAGGTGATTTAATCACGCACGTTAGAGGCAAAACACCACCTAACTTAGTGGATTGGA
>NZ_JADDYG010000093.1:74887-82244 GCF_015163535.1 Vibrio sp. OPT46
GTGAGAGGTATTAGCATTTTTCACACATTAAAAAAGGGAGTATAAACTCCCTTTTTGTGTTTGAGCAGGTGATTTAATCACGCACGTTAGAGGCAAAACACCACCTAACTTAGTGGATTGGAACTGCGTTTTTTTGGTTAAACTTACCAAAGTGTTGTTCTAACACTTCTGGCGTCAGCTTACCTTCCGCTTCCAGCTTTTTCAGCTCAGCGACGATCGCTTTTTGCTCTTCTAGCGACGGCAGTTTTACTTCTGGCTCCTGAGCGGTTTCTTGAGAAATTTGCTCTAGTTCTTTTTCGAAGTCATTCATAGTACTTACCTAAAATTAATGATTGAACTTTTAAACTTCGCCTATTCTATCCAACTCTATAACTTGAAGCTACCAACCATCTTGTCTAAACGAGAAGAGAGCGCTTGAAGATCGCGACTTGCATCCGCCAACTCTTCTGCTGTCGCGGTTGTCATTTCATTTATCGCGTTGATTTCTTCGATATTTTGATTAATGGTATGCACCACCGTGGATTGCTCTTCCGTCGCCGTTGCAACCTGTGTATTACGATCAGAGATGTCGGTGATTCGTTCAGAAATACTGATTAATACCTCGACTGCTTCATCGGTAGAAGTAACCCCTTCTATGGTGACCGCTTTGCCCGCTTCCATAGCACTTACCGCGTCTTGTGCGTCACTTTGAAGCTGATTGATCATGCGCTGAATCTCTTCTGTAGAATCAGCCGTGCGTGAAGCTAGGTTTCTTACCTCATCAGCAACAACCGCAAAACCACGTCCCTGCTCACCAGCACGAGCAGCCTCAATTGCAGCGTTTAGCGCAAGTAAATTCGTTTGCTCAGAGATGTCACGAATTACACCCAGAATCGAGCCAATATCTTTGGTTGTCGACGCCAACTGCGTAACAACAATATTGGTTGTTTCAACATCATCGGCTAGGCGGCTGATCACCTCTTTTGCTTTCATCACAACTTCTCGACCAGTTTGAGTGTTATCTGAAGCCTGATTTGCCGTATCAGCAGCGGTAGCAGCGTTCGATGCAATTTCACTGATGGTCGCACCCATTTGGTTGATAGCTGCAACTACTTGAATGGTTTGATCACGCTGCTCTTGGCTGTTGTCGTGTGTGGATGTTGCTTTCGTTGACACACTTTCTGCCGCTTGACTTAATGAGCCACTGGTTAGAGCAACCTCTTTCATCGTGGCATGAATCTTCTCAATAAATCCATTAAAGCCTTTTGAAAGCTGAGCAATTTCATCATTACCCTTAATTTCAATACGCTGCGCCAAATCGCCTTCACCTTGCCCAAGGTCGGTAAAACGATCGGCAATCAGTCGGATTGGTTTCGTAATGCTGTTTGCTAACCATACGCCCATGAGGATGAATACAACGGCAACAATGATGGTCGTAAACAGCATTTTTTTAGCTGTCGCATTCAGGTCTGCGAATACTTCATCAACGGGAACCACGCCAATAACAAACCAGTTCATTGAAGGAACATACAAACTAGAAACAAAAGTATCCTGCCCTTCAAACTCCACATTAATTAGGTTGAAGCTATTTTTGTTCAACAGCGCACTTGCGTCACTACCAAATAGTTTAGTGATAGAAGTTTGGTTCTTACCTTGTTGGCGGTGTATTTGAATCTGGCCTTGTTCATTAGTGAGGAACACGTAACCCGTATCTTCAATTTTAAACCTATTGAGCAAAGCAACCATGTCTCCCATAGATTTAGAGAGACCTGACATTGATGTACCATTAAGATCTTGGAAATTGGCAAACATTTTCACTTCGCCATTTGCCTCTTGGAACACACTCACGGACGTTTCTTGACCAGACGACGTAAATCCAAAGAACCAAGCATCTTGCGTTCGGTTAAGTTGACGTAAGAATCCGTTTTGATTCCAGTAATATGCCGTTTGACGATTCGCTACCGACGCATCATTAAGACCATACTGTGATTTAACGTTATTGAGCTGCTGAACCAACTGAACTTCTACTGACGGATCACGGTCTGTATTAGATAGGGCTTCAACAATAAATTCGTTTGTAGCCAGCTGTTTTGCCGCTTGTTGCATTTCGACAACTTCGCGGTCAATTTCGGTATTGATTTGCTGCAACATCGCAGGTAGCTCGATGTCAATAAGACGATGGCTCAATACATCTCTCGCATGACGCTGAGCCATAACACCAACAATGATTGTTGATGCTAGAACAGCAAACGTAATGCCAAGTACAACCTTCTGTTTGATGCTCAAGGAATGAAGTTTCAACATATTCGGACCTTTTAAAAGAATCACTTGTTATTGGCCCCACAAGGGGAATCAGGTGCATATCTCATGACACGCACACCACGGAATCTTTATCGGCTCATATGTACAAAACTAGAGGCATTTCTCATTATATTATGAAAAATAAATGTAACACACTGTCAAATAAGCACTTTCAGAGATAGCACGTACTTGCAATTCTCTGTAGCGTCCCAATATTGAAAAGATAAATTGCAATAGAGCGTTGGAACTTTTTTCACATGGAAAATGACCAATACTCAACACGAAAATCACATGGATACCGAGAGTCCAAAGCATGCATAAATCTAACTTCGAAACTCTTCAGCAATACTTAGAGTCGCAGATCATCGGACAGCAAGATCTGGTAAAGCAACTGCTTGTTGCGCTTCTTGCGGATGGGCATATTTTAGTTGAAGGCCCTCCTGGGTTAGCAAAAACCCGTGCAGTAAAATCACTCTCAGACTGTGTTGAAGGCGACTTCCACCGCATTCAGTTCACCCCTGATTTGCTGCCAGCCGATTTAACCGGCACCGATATCTTCCGTCCCGAAACCGGAGAATTCACTTTCCAATCAGGTCCTATCTTCAACTCGCTTATTCTTGCGGATGAGATAAACCGTGCGCCAGCCAAAGTACAAGCGGCAATGCTTGAAGCAATGGCAGAGAAACAAGTCACAGCAGGTCGTCATACCTACCCGCTGCCAGAGTTGTTTTTGGTTATGGCAACTCAAAACCCGATAGAGCAAGAAGGGACCTACCCCCTTCCTGAAGCGCAGCTAGACCGCTTTTTATTGCATTTAGAAGTGGAATACCCAGATGCGGAGCATGAGCTATCTATCTTGCGTATTAACCGCGGAGAAGCAAAAGGCGAAGCAAAGGTTGAACGCCCAATGTTAAGCCAACAAGATATATTCACCGCACGTAAAGAAGTGTTGGATATTCATATGGCGGAAACGATAGAGCAGTACATCGTCCGTTTAGTTATGGCGACACGTCAAGCCAACGAATATGACACTGAGTTGGACAAGTGGTTGTCAATGGGTGTGAGTCCGCGTGCCACCATCGCTCTTGATCGCTGTGCACGTGCGCACGCTTGGCTTGCTGGTCGTGATTTTGTCTCTCCGGAAGATGTTCAAACCATGGCTTATCCGGTACTGCGCCACCGTTTATTGTTGAGTTACCACGCTCAAGCGGAAGGCATTACGGCAAACCAGGTCATCGATAAACTGCTAAACCTTGTTGGCAGTGCATAAACAGGTGAGTGATATGTCCGCTACACATTCATTACCACCTCATGCGAATGGGGTGACATTAACCCTTGAAGAGCTGCTCCAATATCGCACTCAATCTGTACGTTGGTTACCACCAGCACAGAGTCTCTGGTCGCAGATGAGTGGTAACCATACCAGTCGCCAAAAAGGGCGAGGTATGGATTTTATGGAGGTGCGCCAATATCAACCTGGCGACGATATTCGCAGCATTGATTGGCGAGTCACCGCTAGGACCGGTAAAGCACATACAAAATTGTTTGCAGAAGATAAAGAGCAAGCGGTCATTCTTTATCTTGATCTAAGTTCTAGTCTACATTTTGGATCTAAGTATGTACTCAAATCCGTTCAATTGGCCCACTTTGCCAGTGTTCTAATTTGGCTAACTCTAGCTAAAAAAAATCGCATCGGCGCAGTGATTGATGACGGACATCAATGTCTTGAATTTCGCCCCTCTTCTTTACAAAGACAAGGGCTGCGGATTCTTAACGCCATAGTCGACATACATAATGCGCAAGTAACTCGTACTGCAAGCAACGACACTCGTACACTGCCGTATGCACAAGTATTGGAGACACTTCATACGCTCACCCCAAAAGGTAGCGAATTGATTATGCTCAGTGATTTTGCCCACGTAATACCAACGGAACTGGCACAACTACGTCGACTCAAACAACACAATAGCGTAAGGGCTGTTCAATTTTATGATCCGTTAGAAAGAGGCGAAACAGACTTTAGAGGTCAAGTGAAAGCTTCGGATGGGCTGCATAGTCAATGGTTTAACTTTGGCTCTAAAGGACAACGAAGAGAACTCGAAAACCACTTTACCCAACATCAAGAAACCATTAAGCAACAGTGCCATTCGATAGCAATTCCATTTAACACGCTATCAAGTGGCTGGCCCTTAATTTCACAATTAAGCTAACAAACTGACAAGCAGTATTTATTAAGCAGTAATAATAATGACAACAAACAACCAAAGCCTAGACCTTGAACCTTTGATTTTGCCAAACGCTCCGGATTGGTTTCCGCTCGCTTGGGGATGGTGGGTGGTGCTTGCAGCCACCTTGCTCTTCGTTTTCGGCATTTGTCTTTATGTGAGATGGCGTAAAAAACACTTACGCGCAAAAAAGACAGCATTAACACTTTTAACTCAACCTACCGCGCCTCATACCCCCTCTTCTGCTCTGGAAATATTGCGCCAGGCAGCATTGAGTTACTTTCCGCGTGAAGAGATCGCACCATTAACCGGAATCGCTTGGTATGAATTTCTCGATAGCCATACCAAAGAAAGTCGATTCGTAGACAAACAACATCAGTGGCAAGAAGCGTTGTATCAGAATTCTTCCCAAGGGCAGCATCAAAGCTTGGTAGACGATTGTGTCTTTTGGATAACCTACGCTTTACCACCAAAGAAAAAGGCAAATAACCGTGACTGAGCAAACACTCATAACCGATCTTGCCCAATGGCTAAACATTGAATTTGTCTGGTGGTGGGCACTGTTTTTGTTGCCCATCCCCTGGCTGGTATACAAGTTCCTGCCACAAGAATCTCAACAAGCCGAGATCAAATTGGCGTACTTACCAACCAATGAGAATCGCAGCAAGCCTAAGCAAGCGCTGCAAAAAGCACTTTCAATCGCGATCTGGGGCCTTCTTGTCGTCGCTTGTGCGCGTCCAGTTTGGTTTGGTGATCCCGTTGAATTCCAACCCAAATATCGGGACTTGATGTTAGTCGTCGATCTGTCCGGTTCGATGCAGCAGGAAGACATGGAACTCAACGGCGAATATATCGATCGCCTCACAGCAGTCAAAAAAGTTCTGTCTGATTTCGTAGCAAAGAGAAAAGGTGACCGTCTCGGAGTTGTTTTGTTTGGCGACCATGCTTATTTGCAAACACCACTCACTGCAGACCGAAAAAGCGTCATGCAACAGATTAATCAAACCGTCATCGGTTTGGTTGGTCAACGAACCGCCATTGGTGATGGTATTGGGTTAGGCACAAAAACCTTTGTAGACAGTGATGCTCCGCAACGAGTCATGATTTTGCTCAGTGACGGCAGCAATACTGCAGGGGTGCTCGAGCCGCTAGAAGCAACGGAAATTGCGAAAAAATACAACGCCACTATTTACACCGTGGGCGTGGGCGCTGGTGAAATGATGGTGAAGGAGTTTTTCATGACTCGCAAAGTCAACACCGCAGCCGATTTAGATGAACAAACACTGACTAAAGTGGCAGAGGTGACAGGTGGACAATATTTTCGAGCGCGAGATACAGAAGAGCTCGAAAAGATTTATGACACCATCAACCAGCTAGAACCCGTATCTAGCGACACACAAACTTGGCGCCCACAGTCTGAATGGTTTCCATATCCATTAAGCGCTGCATTTGTATTATCGGTATTGTTATTCCTATTAAGGAGAAAACATGGCTGAGTTTATTTTCCTCAATCCTTATTGGCTTTTGGGGCTCATCGTGATCCCTATCGCACTCTTGCTTAATCACAAATTTAGAGCCCAAAAGTCCACACTGATTGCCCCTCACCTATCGCGGATGCTCGGACAAAACACGCAGTCTAAGCATTACTTCACTCTATGGGGTTTAGCTTGGGCAATAACTTGCATTTCATTAGCGGGGCCAAGCTGGCAGTCCAATGCTCGACCAAGCTTTGAGTTAAACCAAAACCGTATCTTGGTGCTTGATATGTCTCGCTCTATGTTTGCTACAGACATCAAACCCAATCGGCTAGCACAAACACGTTATAAGACGCTCGATTTGCTGCCTAAATGGAAAGAGGGAGCCACTGGACTTATTGCTTACGCTGGCGATGCCTATAACTTAAGTCCACTGACAACTGATTCCAGCACGCTTGCGGGCATTATCGAAAATTTGTCACCAGAGCTGATGCCTTTTCAAGGAGCAAACCTGCCTGCCGCGATTGAACTTGCGATCAACCAGTTTTCTCAAGCCGGCACGCAACAAGGCGATATCATCGTGTTAGCGGATGATCTTGATACGTCAGAGCTGTCTCGCGCGTTAGATTTAGTCCAAGGTACAAAGTTTCGCATTTCTGTTCTTGCCGTCGGAACTCCTAACGGTGCGCCTATCGCGCTGCCCGATGGCTCTCTGCTAAAAACGGCACAAGGCACAACCGTCGTAGCGAAAACAAACCTGAAAAACCTACAGACGCTAGCGAATAAAACTGGTGGCCTATTTGTTCCTATTCAACACACCAACCGTGATGTTGAAAATATCGCGGCCTTTACCAATAACATTGGTAGCCAGCTTTCTGCGACCCAAAGCGAAGAAGTTAAAACTGATTCTCGTCTCAACAGTGGCTTTTGGTTACTGCCGTTGTTACTTCTTCCTGCGGCTTTACTGTTTCGACGCGGCCTGATTTGGATGGTAGTTGCGAGTGTAGTCCCAGTAACGTGGACACCGCATGCAGAAGCTAATCCGTTCTTAAATGCCGACCAACAAGGAGCGGAACTCTACAAGCAAGGTGAGTATGAACAGGCGCAAAACCTATTTACAAACCCAAGCTGGAAAGGAGCCGCCAGTTATCAAAAAGGTGACTACGAAGCCGCTATCGAAGCATTTTCTCATGATGCCTCCCTTAACGGCCGCTATAACCTCGCCAACTCGCTCGCTCAAAATGGTCAATTAGAAGATGCGGCTGATTTGTATAAAAAACTGCTAGAGGAAAAGCCTAACTTTGAAGCCGCGAAGAAAAACCTATCGGTTGTAGAAGAAAAGCTAAAACAGCAACAGCAACAGCAACAGCAACAGCA
>NZ_JADDYG010000093.1:82425-90275 GCF_015163535.1 Vibrio sp. OPT46
GAAGCGCAAGGACAACAGTCACAAAATCAGCAAGATTCTGAAAATAAAAAAGAAAAACAAAAAACGGAACAACATCAACCGCAACGAGATGACAAGCAAGTGAATGATCAAGGTGAACCAATACAGGCTAAAGCGCATCCCGAAAAAATGCATCAGGATGATCCTGAGTTCCGTCGACTAGAAGCAGTAGAAAGTGCTCGCGACCCAAGCTTTTTGATCCGTGCGCAAATGCAACTTCAAGCGCAACAAAAACAACCTCCACAACAATCTCAAAAGGAGTGGTAAGCCT
Source organism: Vibrio sp. OPT46 (assembly GCF_015163535.1). NCBI lineage: Bacteria > Pseudomonadati > Pseudomonadota > Gammaproteobacteria > Vibrionales > Vibrionaceae > Vibrio > Vibrio sp. OPT46. The sequence goes on from NZ_JADDYG010000093.1 coordinate 82,715, forward strand.
GTGATGAACAAAGGCGTAAAACTGGTCTTTATTTTTGTGGCCAGCCTAATATCCAGTTTCTCGGTGATGGCACAGACACTTCAAGCTAGTGTGAATAAAACACAAATAGCCAAGAATGAAGTGATTAACCTCAGAATCATTTCAGATACTGAGCTCAGCTCAGACTCAATCGACTTCAACGTTCTAGAGAAAGACTTCTTCTTGGGTCAACCTCGTTATGGCCGCTCTAGCAATAACATTAACGGAAGAAAATCGGTGCGTACCGAGTGGAGTATCTCAATTGCACCAATGAAAGAAGGTGTTCTGACTATTCCAAGTTTTTCCGCTGATGGCATGAAAACGGAGCCGATCAAACTACGTGTCAACGCGAGCCAAACAGACCCCAATCTTGATGATCTATTTAGCTTCAATATTACGGTCGACAACAGTACGCTCTACCCTCAGCAATCTGCAACATTACGTATACAACTTCTAATTAAAGCGGACACTCGACGCCTAGATAACCCGCAAATAGTACCTCCGCAGATTGAAGGCATGAAGCTTGAGGCACTGGGTGGCTTACAACAAAGACAGAAGATCTTAAATGGGTTAGAAGTAGCGGTCATAGAGCAGTCGTTTCGCTTAACGGCAAATCAACCAGGCACTTATACCTTGATAGGTCCTAAACTGACCGGTTCTTATATTTATGGCGACAGCTTGACGGGCTCAACCAAAATAATGCCTATCAACACCAAAGCGGAACGCATGCCAATCACGGTCAAACCGATTCCGAGCGAATTTAAAGGTGAATGGCTTCCTGCTTCAGCGTTAGAAATGACACAGAGCTGGCAAGACGATCAAGGTAATCTATTGTCGACTAACGCAATCAACACAGTAAAACAAGGCTCTTCACTCACTCGAACCATTCAAGTTAAGGCTCGCGGTACACAAGCCGAATATCTGCCACGAGTCAATATTAGTTACCCGAGTTCACTGCGCGTGTATCCCGAACAACCTAAGTTCGATAGCGCGAGAGATGGCACCGTTACCATGACGGTGAAGCAAGTCATTATTCCTACAGAGGCCGGGAAATATACCTTACCAGGATACGACTTGAACTGGTGGGACAGTCAAAATGATGAAGCGAAGAAAACAACGTTACCAGAGCTAACATTAGACGTAGAGAAAAATGACACTGGGCTAATCACGTTGCCGGAATCGCCTCTTTCAGCGCCTTTAGTGTCAGCCCCTAGTCCTGAATCAAGCGGCGATGTAAACAGTCTCTGGCGAACATTAACCTTTGTTTTCTTAGGGCTTTGGATAATGACATTGGGAATCGCTATTTGGGCATGGAAAAAGCGGTCAATAACAGCGAGTGGAACGGTTTCAAATACTGAACAACCACTTTGCATCGACGCGCTAAAAAAAGTCATCGAAGAGGGCGATGCTGCGAAAATTGAACGCTCTGTAAATGAGTATTTAACCACTCATCAAGACAGGTTAAACCCTGGTGACGTACAAGCAATTAAGCAAGAGCTTAATGCCATGAATCAAGCGTATTTTAGTGCCAACCAACAACCTTGGAGCCCTGATTCGCTGCTAGCGAAAATTCAAAACCTTGGCAAAGCAAACGTAACGAAAACCGACCACCAACTCGAAAAGCTATAAATAACTAGATAACAATGGCAGCTCTCATGAGCTGCCCATTCTCTTATCCGGCCAAATTTGCTTTAGCGGTTTTATCTAGAGCACCAACCGCCGCCCCTTCCCTATCAAGTTGCTCTTATGAACATAACTCACTCAACAAACACTTGGGGCTCGTATTCGTATCGCCTTACACAATTTCGCCCATGATTCTTCGCTTGATAGAGTGCCTTATCCGACAACTGATATAAATGGTCGAAATTAAAGTCTTTGCCTTTCGCTTTATAACAGGAGTAACCGACTGAAACGGTAAGTAACTCCCCTTCTGGGTTATGTCGATGCTTTATCCCCTCGCCCTCGATGCACTGACGAATGCACTCTGCTCTCAGTCGAACCTCCTCTTGCTCAGAACCAATCATGAGCAATGCAAACTCCTCACCTCCGATACGGCAAAAAACTTCATCTTCACCTTTGGTATGATGATCCAAGATATAGCCAATTCGCATCAATGCGATATCGCCTTCGAGATGACCATAGTGATTATTGAATAAGCCAAAATGGTCAATATCAATCAGGATCAGGCCAAACGACATGTCGTCTTCACACTCTAGGGCACAATATTTTTGCATCACATGTTCTAACATGCGGCGATTACCAAGACGCGTCAAAGGATCGAGCTTAGAAAGTACCTCAAGCTGTCGATTGGCTTCCTCCAACTCTTTTGTTCGGTTCTGAACCTCCAGCTCTAAGTTTTCGTTTAATTCGCGAATCGCCTCTTGAGCTTGAGTACGTTGCAATACTTCAGCTAAGCTGGACGCGAACATACGAATCACTTCACGTAACTGAGAAGTTAAGGGCGCACGTGTCAGCAAATTATCAACAGCGATAAAGGCGATAGGACCACTGCTATTTGAAGTCAATACCGTCATCGCAGCCCAACCAAAGCCAACAATATTACAGTCATGATAAATAGGCACTGATTCTTCAAATGCGACTTCGTTTGGCATTGAGCGAGCCAGATTTATAAGAGAGAAATCTTGGGTTTCGCCAAAGAAGTAAGATTCATCCACCACATTACCTTGAATATCGGTACCCCACGTTCCTTGCATGTAAGAGCAATTTTCATCAGTTAAAAACACCGCCATTCGATCAATACCAAGATTTTTAATGGCGAAAGTGACGGCCGATTTGCATACTCCACTGACAGTAGTGCAACGTGATAACTCAACCATGCTTGAATGCAGCATGCGTACGTTTTGTTCTTGGCGCTTACGAATGTAAATTTGAGAGAAGAGTGAACCAAACGAGTCCAACATCTGTTTTTGATATGCCGTTATCGGCTTACGATGAATAAAGTTATCTAGCGCGAACCACCCAAACGGTTCATTGCCATCGCGTAAAATCAACATCGCATTCCAGCCCTGCCCGATGACCTTGCCTGCTGTGTATATTGGCGCGTCTTCTACAATCACTAAGTTGCTCTCGAGGCTAGATAACGCGGTGATATACTCCTCGCTAAGTTGGTGTAAATCGTATTGTGTGTGAAATTCATCAATCGTAATTCCTGACTCATCCGTACCGTATGTACCACTGAAGCTGCGCTTTTTCATATCGAGAAGCATCAGTGTAGAGCGATCAAACCCAAGTCGTTCACGTAACGCTTCGACGGCTTTGTAGTACAAGTCCTTTAAAGAATCAGGGTTAGAGATTTCGAGTGCAACTTGCTGAACTAACTTCATATTTTCGATAAAGCGCTCGCGTTGGCTAATCTCATCAACATATTGCGCTTCACGAATATCTCTGTGCCTGATCTCTTTCGAGGCATTTTTTTCAGCACGAATACATTGCCAACGCGCCGCTGCGAGCTGCATTGCGTCGTAACTTTCTTCATAGATATTATGTGCTGTGCGAGCATGTACAGATTGAATCAGTAGGTAGGTACGTTTGATAGGCGTGTTGTCGAGCATCATGATGTAACTATCACCGCCTAAATCTCGGGTGTGATTCCAGTTACAAGTGTTGATCGCCAGAGGTATGATGCTTTCAGAGGTGTCAAACTGACTTGCCCACTCCCAGAATGTCTCAGGATAGTTTTGGGTTGGGTAAAGCTCTCCGCGAGAGAAGCTCATCGAATGACGAGGGTTAATTGAAGGATCTTCAAAAATAGCGAGGGCTTGAGGGGAGAACAGACTCTCTAAATGATCAAAGATTGCCTCCGCTAGCAACCGATGGTCCCTCGTTGAAGACACTTTTCTTGTAAAACTTCTTAAACTCACCCTACCAACCTAATCTACTTTTTTATCCTCGATAAAAAACTACTTAGGCCATGATATGCAATCAATACGTTCAAATTTGAGCTGTTAAGTCATTCGCAAAATTATCAGACTTAGTGTTACATTCGAGAGCTCTTCAGCACTTTTAAAGCCATGTTTCACATAAGTTACATGCTTTATAAACTGGGGAGGAAAGTTGTACTTATTTACAAGATTTTTGTGTTGGTAGATGTTTTAAGCCTACGACTTAAAAAGAAAAAGGCCCCTCATCAAGAGGGGCAAAGTTACCATCGCTTATAGTTATTTAGTTATGCTTGTAAATACGGTGGATTAACCGAAATCACCATTTACGTAGCCTTGAGTACGGTCGTCTTGAGGGTTGCTAAAGATCACTTGCGTATCGTTGTGCTCAACCAGTTCACCCATTAGGAAAAACGCAGTGCGGTCAGAGATACGACGCGCCTGTTGCATTGAGTGAGTCACGATAACGATGGTGTAGTTCTTCTTTAGCTCTTCCATCAGTTCTTCGATTTTGTGTGTCGCAATTGGGTCAAGTGCCGACGTTGGCTCATCCATCAGAATCACATCCGGCTCCATCGCGATTGTACGTGCAATACATAAACGTTGCTGCTGACCACCAGAAAGACCGAATGCGTGTGATTTAAGGCGATCTTTCACCTCATCCCAAAGTGCAGCACCGCGCAGCGAACGCTCTACCACTTCATCAATTGTCTTTTTGTCTTTGATACCTTGAGCACGTAAGCCGTAAGCCACGTTCTCGTAAATGCTCATCGGGAATGGGTTTGGCTTTTGGAATACCATGCCGACTTTGATGCGAAGGTCAGCAACATCAATGTTGCCGTAAATATCTTCGCCGTCCATCGCCAATTTACCTGTAATTTTCACGCCTTCGATTAGATCATTCATTCGGTTCAAACAGCGTAGAAGCGTTGATTTTCCGCAACCTGACGGGCCGATAAGTGCAGTTACTTGGCGAACTGGAATTGGTAAGTTGATCGATTTCAGTGCTTGGTTGTCACCGTAGAATAGGTCTAGGTTTTCAATATCAAATTTGTTCATTGTCTTAATCTCTTAATTCTTGAATTCGTGTCTTTTAACGTGCGTTCTTAATTAGTGTTGTTAGTAAGTTGCGGTGTTAAAACGTCTAGCAATCAGTTTCGTTACCATGTTGATCAAGAGAACAACTACGATAAGCACTGTTGCCGTACCGTAAGCCTGATTCCATTCTTCAACGGTAAACAGTTCGGTAGTCAGTTTGTATAGGTGAACGGTTAGCGTACGACCTGAATCCAATAAAGAGTCCGGAATACGTGCAACCATACCTGCTGTCAGGAATACTGGAGCAGACTCACCAATGACACGACCAATACTTAGAATGACCGAGGTTAAGATACCTGGCATTGCACTCGGAAGAATCAAACGCCAGATAGTGTAAATCTTAGAAGCACCGAGGCCATAAGAGCCTTCACGGTAAGTTTGTGGCACTGCCATCAGCGCTTCTTCCGTTGTACGGATGATCACTGGCAGGATTAGGATACTTAGCGTCAATGCACCCGACAGAATCGAGAAGCCAAGGCCAAGAATCGCCACGAAGAAAGTCATACCAAACAGGCCGAAAATGATCGACGGGATACCCGCCAATGACTCGGTACAGAATCGGATGATTTTCACCAAACGACTGCCCACTTTCGCGTATTCGGTCAAGTAGATTGCCGTCATGATACCGAGTGGCGCTGCCACTGCGATAGAAGCGATAACCATGTAAATGGTCGCCACAATCATTGGGAAGATACCATGCTCTTCACCTGTACGCGTATAGTTATCAGTAATGAAGTTCCAATCTACGTGTTGTAGACCGTTTGATAGGATGTACCAGATAATCCAGAACAAAAAACCTACCGTTAGTGCTGCCGAGATCCAGACAAATGCGTTAAAGACATTATCTTTGAACTGGCGTGCTTTTTTCAGTTTTGCGCGATCCATAATAGTCACCTTTAACGAGCGATTACTTCGCTTTTTCTCGGTTTAGGTACAGTAGTACAGCGTTCAACGACATGATGAAGACCAGAAGTACTACACCTGTAGCGTAAAGTGCGTTCGCGTGAACACCACTTGCGTAAGACATTTCAATAGCGATGTTTGCAGTTAGTGTACGAGCCGAATCCAAGATGCCTTCTGGCATTGCCGGCGCGTTACCCATAACCATGATAATCGCCATGGTCTCACCCAACGCACGACCGATACCCAGTATCACACCTGTCATGATGCCTGAGCGAGCCGCTGGAACGAGCAACTTAAAGATGGTGTAGATTTTCGATGCGCCCAGTGCCAAAGAACCTTCTTTATAAGTACGAGGGACAGCGCGAATAGACGTTTCAGAAACCGTAATTACTGTTGGTAGAATCATCACACCAAGAACAATAATACCGGCCAAGATAGTGTTACCTGCAGGTACATCAAATACTTTCTGAATCAATGGAACGATAATAACCAGACCGAAGAAACCGTAGACCACTGAAGGAATACCGGCTAGCAGCTCAACCGCTGGACGGATGATGTCTGCTAATCGCTTTGGTGCGATTTCAGCGATAAAAATGGCGGTCAGAACACCAATTGGAACCCCAACAATGACAGCACCAGCCGTCGATACGATAGATGCCACAATCATGGTGGCGACACCGTAAAGCGCAGGTGGTAACCAGTTTTGTCCTAAGACAATGCCCGATACGCCTGCTTCTTGGAATGCCGGAATACTCTCTCGAACGATGAAGTATGCAATAACGGCCAATGAAACAATGCCGATTACGGCACTCGTTAGGAACAAGCCGTGGAAGATGCGCTCTTTCCAGTCTACACGACGCTTCTCGCGTAGGCCTGACTTGCTGATAGCTCTAGCGTCAGTATTCATAAGCTTTTCACTATTTGTTGCGATGGTCATTTAAAAATCTCACGGTTCTGGGCAATGCCGTTGAACACAATGGATAGAAAAGGCTCAGCCCGAAACGTTGGGCTGAGCAAACTTTAGAGTCCCGATGGGATTAGTTAACTGAGATGTAACCTTTTTGGTCAACTAGCGCTTGCGCTTCATCAGTTAGCATCCAGTCTAGGAATTTTTGCGTTTCTGTTGATGGCTTGCCTTCTTTGTAAAGAACAAGGAATGGACGCGCTACTTTGTAAGAACCGTTTTTAACGTTAGCTACCGTTGCATCAACGCCGTCGATTGCTAGCGCATTAACAGTGTTGTCTACAGTACCAAGAGAAATGTAGCCGATTGCGTATGGGTTAGATGCAACCATTGTTTTCAGTGCGCCGTTACCGTTTGCAACTTGAGCACGTTGAGAGATAGCTGATACCTTCTTACCAGAAATCTTCATTTTTAGAGACATGATGTCTTCAAATGCGCCACGAGTACCAGAAGCTGTGTCACGAGTAATGGCTACGATTGGCTTGTCTGCACCACCAACTTCTTTCCAGTTTGATACTTCGCCTTTGTAGATTGCAGTCACTTGCTCGGCTGTTAGACCTGGCAGTTTGTTTTGTGGGTTAACAACCACTGCGATACCATCACGAGCAACCACTTCTTCGATTAGTGTTGATTCTTTTTCAGAGTCTTTTAGATTACGAGAAGACATACCAAGGTCTGC
>NZ_JADDYG010000093.1:90285-90959 GCF_015163535.1 Vibrio sp. OPT46
GACTTCTTTCCAGTTTGATACTTCGCCTTTGTAGATTGCAGTCACTTGCTCGGCTGTTAGACCTGGCAGTTTGTTTTGTGGGTTGACAACCACTGCGATACCATCACGAGCAACCACTTCTTCGATTAGTGTTGATTCTTTTTCAGAGTCTTTTAGATTACGAGAAGACATACCAAGGTCTGCTGAACCATTTTTCGCTGCTTTTACACCAGCTGAAGAACCAGGACCTTGAACTTCGATAAATACGTTAGGGTTCTTCTTCATGTACGTTTCAGAGAAAACTTCCATCAGTGGAGTTACGCTGCTAGAACCCACTGCAGAGATAGTTTCTTTAGCAGAAACAGGAGTCACTGCCATTGCGCCTAGAAGTGCGATTGCACCGATTACTGTCTTTTTCATCACAATTTCCTTAAGTGGCTTTATTGCCGTTGTGTTTCACTTGAACGGTGCTCACTTTAGAATTTGAATATGACAGTTGTGTTTCACTTAGTTGAACCCTCTATGACACGTTGTCATTTCTAACTATTAATTCCGCGACTTATCCCTCTCTCAATTTGAACGTAACGTTTTTATAACGTTGCCTCATGTTCAAGATGATAACCCCATCGATTTTGGTACATTTCATAACAATTAGATATGAGTAACTCATTGATTTGGCAAATATAACAATTAAA
>NZ_JADDYG010000093.1:90969-101522 GCF_015163535.1 Vibrio sp. OPT46
GTTGCCTCATGTTCAAGATGATAACCCCATCGATTTTGGTACATTTCATAACAATTAGATATGAGTAACTCATTGATTTGGCAAATATAACAATTAAAATCGAAATGCTTATTTATAAAAAAGATAATAATTAAACCGATAGAGGGTCAATCTCATGCGTCAATTTCTTAGTACGCTTTCTATTAAACTTCAGGTTTTTCTGCCTGTTCTATTCACAGTTATATTACTCATCATTGGACTGAGTGTCGGAATCGGTAAACTCGATCAAGCATTCAATAAGGTTTCGGCTTCCACCCATAAGCTAATCATTCACAAAGAGGAACTTAGCGGCATCGTAGACAACACTTACGCCATGCGCATCAAAGCCATTTATAGTCTATTTAGAGCCGAAGATGTTCAGTCTCTCAACCAAGAGCTTTCTGAGCGACAAAACAAAAACCGCGATTTTCTTAACTCCATCGACAATCTCCCTGGCGTTCAAAATGAAGTCAATGCTATGCGTAAGGCCATGAATCACTATGTTGATTTCACTCGCGTTACCATGACACCTCTGCTCACCACTAAACACTCTTCTGATTACACCACCTCTGATTTCAATCAAAAGTACGAATCTACAATGGCTGAGTATCGATTAGCTGGCGAAGCGATGATCAACGCCATCGACAAACTATCTAAACAATTGAATCAAATCGTCACCGATGAAGTCGAAACGAATGGCGAACAACATTCAACCACGCTAACTTACAGCGCCGTCTCGCTTGCGGTGATCTTGAGTGCCGCTTCACTTATTAGTTGGGTACTCGCCAGCTACATCGTTGCGCCGATTCGTAACCTTCAAGTAACGATGCAGGAAGTCGCGAAGGGAAACCTACTAGTTAAGGCCGAAGCCATCGGGAAAAACGAAGTGTCTCAGCTGGCTCGAGATGTAAACCAGACCATAGAAAAACTGCGTGAAACTGTAAGCGCATTGGTTCGCATTAGTGAAGATGTGGCATCAGCATCAACCGAGTTAGCAACTGTTATGACTCAAAGCAGCGTCAACTCGGATCAAGAAAAGCAAGAAGTTGAGCAAGTAGCCTCGGCGATCAATCAGCTAGAGTCGACCGCAGCTGAAGTATCGACCAATGCACAAGAAGCCGATAGTGCATCAAATCAAGCACGTACGTTAACCTCACAAAGTATAAGCATGTTTGGGGAAAGTACTCGCGCAAGTGAAAAGATGGCGGAACAACTTAACGAAGCCGCTGCCGTCGTGACTTCGCTAAAAGAACAATCAGAACACATTGGTCGCGTGATCGAAGTGATTGAAGGTATTTCTGAGCAAACGAATCTACTTGCACTGAATGCAGCGATTGAAGCTGCACGAGCGGGCGAAAGTGGCCGAGGCTTTGCGGTAGTGGCCGATGAAGTACGTATGCTGGCAGCGCGAACTCAGGAGTCCACCAAAGAGATCCAAACCATTATAGAAGAGCTACAGCAACAATCTGGTCACGCAAATGAAAGTATGCATTCCAGCTTAGCCATGTTGTCAGACAACCAAGCTCTGACACAAGAAGTTAGCCAATCACTTGCTAATATCAGTAATGCTATCGCCGATCTGAACTCAATCAACACTCAAGTTGCAACCGCATCAGAAGAGCAGAAACAGGTCACGGCTGATATCAACAACAACTTAACGAACATCTATGAACTAGTGAGCCAGAACGTCACTGGCATTACGCAATCCGCTGCTGCCGCTCAAGAGTTGTCTGGTTTAGCAGAAAATCAAAAACATCAACTTAAGCAGTTCCAAGTTTAAATACTCTGCTCAACACGATAAGTTCCAAAGGTTAGAAAAGAAAAAGCTCCGCACTGGCGGAGCCTATCATAAAGGCAAAGCTATCAACCCTTATTAACGTAATAATTATTATTCATCTGTCACTAACAAGAGAGAGCTTTTGAAACTTGAGTTTAACGGATCTCTATTGAAAACCTCACCATTAGTCGTATCAAAAGTTGCAACATGCTTACCGTCGCCATTAGGTGTGTTGCTCCAGACATAACGCCCTAGAACATCATCTCCATCTTTCAGACTATAGCCGCTAGCAAACCCTGTACTATTTATGGCTGGGCTGTGGCAAGCTCGCTCAGTTAGAGATACTAGCTCTTTGATATTTGCTAGTCGCCAATTTTTTTTGTCAGCAAAATTGTGAAGAGGATGGTTGCCGTCCTTATTACGAATTTGTTTGGCTGTGGAGAGAGCGAGTTGCCATGACATTGTAGATCGCGTCCCCTGGCATTCTTGGTTTCCTACATTCCATGTCATACCAACTGGACAGCGCATCCATGTTAGACCTGTTTTCAGGTCAGTTACGGTACCGCTCTCAGAATATGTATAACGCGTGTTAGGTGCCGTTTTAGCAAAGTCAGTAGAACACTCTTGTGCAGCTATTGCAGTTTGAGAAGCCAAAGTAAGAGATAGTACAGTTATTAATTTCTTCATCTTATTGCCCCTTAACTGCGACTAGACGGATTGGGAATTGGTAAGAATCATCGGCACCCGCACTTGTGTTGCTTGATCGAATCTCGACGTATGAAATAGTGCCTCTATCTTTGCCCCGGGAGACAATCGCAGGGAAATAAATCTCGCCATCAATAAGTTGTGATGATGCATTCGTAAACTTAAAGTCGCTATGCCAAAACGCACCATATCCTAAATAAGGGCTACCTATGGTTTGCTGTGGAAAGTATTTAACATTAAAACCATAGACGTTGTATTTTGCATATTCATCGTTCGGAGCAAACAGTGTTTGTTCACCAAAGTCTAGTAAGTCATAAGTCTCACGGTAAGTAGGCAAGCGCCAACCAGTGATTCCACATAACGATTGTTTGTTTATGTACTGAACATATTGGCTAGTGGTACAAACTTCATCACCAGCGTCTTTACAACCTGCAAGCTCTACATCTTTGCTAAATGGCTTAAATGTTTCAGACTCAAACGCAAATAGGCGATCTTTAAATTGAACTGAGCTCGCATCCGCACTTTTGTTTTCCCAAACAAGACCAGTACGCTCGTCCATAGTACAAGCCCACTCAGTCGCATCTGCAGCTAAAGCTGCACCTTGTGAATCTAGCTTAACGAACTTAAAGCCAGCGCCTGTCGACGTTTGCTTGTCCTCTTTGTCGAAGCCGTATTCTGCATCTTGACCAGGGTAAGACGCTTGAACCTCAGCAACGTCTGCTGCTCCTTCAGCAAAATAAAGAACGGCGCCCGTATCGTTACTACCAACCGTTTGTTCAGCAACCGCTACAATTTCTTCAGCAAATGCACTTACTTCCGCTTCAGACAGAAGATCAGAGGCCAACGATTTACCTTGAAAGCTAAGATTTTGAGCAAGCAGCGCTACGCCTTGGGTCATTTGCTTTGGTTGCATCGCAGCTAATAGCACAACCGTGTTTTGCTCTAGCTTGTCTAGCTCGCTAGCTTCTGCGTTAGACATCACCGTACCAGAAAGAGAAACGCCGGCATCGGCGAGTTGCGCTTTCACAATCTCTTCAGCTTGAGCAACGGTTTTACCGTCAATTACAAGACCCGCGAGCAACGTTGTTACACCATTGACCGTGTTACCCGTTGCTAAATTTTGACCCGGAGCCGCAAGACGCAACGTTTGGTTTGAACCTTGATCAACTTGAGCAAGAATGGTGCTGGTTAGTACGTTTTTGTCGCTTGAAGTCAGGCTAAATTTACCGGCATTATCCGTTTTAGCACTCGGTTCAGTGGAATCACAAACGTAGTTTTGGTTTAAATCGATACATACTGGCGTATCAAGAAGTGTACCTGCAGAAACGATGGTGCCAGCTACATCATAGGTCGGTGCCGACGTGTCACCACCAGAACCTCCGCCACAGCCAGCAAGGGCTAGTGACATAGCAACGAAAGAATATTGAAACTTCATAGATTTTATCTTCTTTTGATTTTAATTAACGAGAGCGAATCACTCTCACCATTGAAAGCAGGAAAAGTCCTAACAAGGGCCAAGGCGAACCACTGCCACCTGAACCACCGCCACTGCTTTCTTTAGTGGTATCAGCACTACACTGATACTGAGCAAAGTGACTCACACCCCACTCTTTCAACACCCCAGAGTTTCCTGACACACGGTCAGACACTTCGAGACGCCAAGTACCCCAACTCGGTTGACCAACAAGTGCTTGTAACTCCTCGTCGTACTGAGCTGTGAAGTAACCTTTAAATCCATTGGTATTGCTTGATTGATGGCTAAGTAGCACGACCGATTTGCCTTGTGGAGACACTAGTGTCACTTGCAGATCTTGCAGTGAGTCATGTTCGATGTTCAGGTAAACCGCAAACGAATCATCAATCGTGCGTGACTTGTCCGATAGCGTCTGAGAGAACAGTCTGTCGCCCTGTTCCGGCAAAGCGGAGTTCACTGGTTGAGGCTGGATATCGAGCTCTGGCGTACCATTAACCAGCATCACCTGTTCACTCCACTGGTGAGTCTTTAGGCCTTCAGAAAATTGATAATCCAATGAAATAGAGGAATCGAATTGCGTGCCACATGTTAGACCGCTTGGTAACGCCACCTTCATTGAGGTCGAGTCAGAAAGCGTTTCATCAAAGTCGAAAACAGATGCGTTGTTTAGCTGCCATTGCCCTTTGATGCTCGCTTCGCGACCAGTTTGGCTCAGGCTCACACCAACGTCTTGACCTTGTGCGATGTATCGAGCGTTATAGCGAACGCGAAGAGGCGCTTTGAGTAAGTTGTGTTTGTTGAAGCTGTCCGTCAGGAATTGGGCGTAATCTTTATTTGGGAACAAGGTGTTTGCGGCAAACACGGTCGATTCCGCCAGATCATGCATTTTCACGCCACGACCAATGCCGTACATGCCTTCAAGTACAATGGCGTCAAACTCACGGAACACGTTATCGGTATCATCACCGTATCGTTCAACCGATGCTTTAAGTGCTTGGAACAGTGGCGTTGACCATAGCTCGTCGCCTAGTTCACCGCCCACACTAACGTGCGCTGGATACTCTGAGCCCTCGAAGTAACGCGCTCTTTGGTTCCATAAGCTACGAGTTGTTTTGCGTGTTCCGAACACACCGTCCCAGTTGAACACCGTATCTAACTCGAATTCTTGACCACGACGCGAAGCATCCAAATATTGAGTGCGGTAGCTCGCGCTGCCCGCCCAGTAATCAGCAAAACCTTCTGCGATAGCCCCAGTGTGACCGTACGCCCAATCCGGTACTATTTGGTAATGAATGCCATGCCCAAGCTCGTGTATCACCACATCAGCATCAACTGCATCTGGAGAAACACCACCGACACCTAACATGAGTGCTTTCGGACCGTAATAGTAAGTAGAGTTATCTTTTGATAAACCGCGAGCATCAAAACGAAGCGGTTCATCAAACAAGTCGTAAGTCAGGCTTGTCAGATATTGGATCGAGCTATCAAGATGATAAAAAGCCATCAACTGTGGGAACGCATTGTCACCAAACTCGGTGCTTTGCATCTCATCAACACTGTCAAATGCTTGAACCCCTTCTGCGCTGAGAAAGTCCAACGTATCGAGTACAGGCGCTTCACCAGGTGCTGGGGCTGCAAATAAACCCGTCGCATCCACTTGCTTTAATCTTGGGTTAGAGAGATAGAACTTACCTCCCGACTTTAAAACCTCAATCGACTTGGTGACGTACTCGATCGGCTGAGGGTAATCAGACAGTGCTGACCACGTCGATTCTGGTGCCGCTTGCTGTTGCATGGTGCGAAGATCTGGGTTGAATAAAGAAACCTCAACATTAACCAGACTTCCAGAGCTCAAAGCAGGTGGCTCTTGTGCTTGCAGTTGGCGAGGCGATTCCAATTCCATTGCAACCGTTGGTTTACCGTTGCGAATGATCGTATCTTCAAGGCTCTTAAACGCTCGCACAACGTGATGATTTTTATCGGTTGTTACTACTAGGGTGCGCTGTGCTTGATATTCACCGTTTACCCAAACATCAAAATTGTAATGCTCACCAAGCTGAGATTGGGTTTTGTAACGGAACTTAAACTCGCCCGCTTCTGAGTAGTGGCTGTCTAGATAAGTTTTCGCTTGCGCTTCATTCGTTACCACAGAGTCCGTTACGGGATAATCCCACTCTGCAGCCTGTGCCGCAGGGGTACAAGCAATAAGCAGCGAAAACGCCAATGGTTTTAGCTTCATGATTTCGTCCTAGAATTCGTATTTTGCAGTCAGCGTGAAGTAGCGCCCTGGCTCAGTTGAGTAACGCTTACTTTCCTCAGCGATACCCGCTACGTCTTGGTATCGGATGTATTCTTTGTCGAACAGGTTGATGATGTTTGCGCTAACACGAAGGTCTTTGGAAACGTGGTAAGTTGCGCCAATATCAAACGTATTCCACGCACTTGTCTGCGCGCAATCTGTCGCTAGACCAAGCGTGGTCTGGCATTTAGGAACGCGATCCATTGCCGCGGCCCAGTTCCAAGCCACGTAAGCATTGAAGTCTTGGTTGGCGTATTTCAGTTGAGCGTTACCTTCGAATGGCGTAATGCTTCGAACGTATTCACCTTCCGCGTCTTTGCCATCTACGTAGCCAAACTTAGTGCTGATGTCCCATTGTTTGGTGATCGCGTAACCCGCAGAAAGCTCTGCACCATACGTCTCGACACCATCGAGGTTTTGGTATTGTTTAATGTAATTACCATTGCTTGAGTCAAAGCCCGTGGTCACAACGTCGATGAAGTTTTCAAACTTGTTGTAGAACAAAGACGCATAGACATACGCACGACCGTTATCGAACTTGTTACCGATTTCAAATGAGTCGGAAGTTTCAGCTTCTAGATCCATGTTTGGTGCAATGACAAACGGCGTGAGCGGCACAAAGTCGTGGCTTACGAAGCCATACGCTTTATCGTATTCCGGAGCACGGTAACCATGGTTATAAGATACATAAGCAATGTTGTTGGCAAATACTTCACGAGAAACCGAAAGACTTGGAGATACCTCTGAGCTATCCATGTCTTTTAATGGGAAGCCGCCCACTTCACCCGCACCGTCTGGCGTGAGACGGTGCGCATCAAAGCGTAGGCCACCTGTGATGGTCCATTTATCCAGTTCCACCATGTCTCGAACGTACAAACCAATGTTATAAGCACGAGCAGGAGCGAAAGGTTGTTTGGTCGAAGGTGTTACTCCGTTCCAATCAATCTTGGAGTCGCTATCTGTGCGTTCGTAATAGTCAGTAGAAAGCTCGACACCGTAAGCCAATTGGTGCTCAGCATTTGCTGCATAAATCGTATTAGTGAAATCGCCACGGAAGCCAATTGTTTCGTCAATGAAGGTTTTGTGTTCCAGCTCGCGACGCTTGGTGATCAAACCATTGTGATCCACTTGGCGCATTAAACGGTTGGTGTCTTCCACCACTTCGGTGTGACGCCAGTAAACTTTGGTATCCAACTCTTCGAACCAAGTTGGATTAATCGGAGTCACCTCTGCACCAATATAAGCGCTGTACTCTTCTGTGGTTTCATCCTCAGCAAAGTCTTCAATATGCCAAATTCCATCAGGTTGAATGGACGGTGAACCCTCCAAACGCTCTTGGTTCTGGGTGTAGAGTTCCGCTTTGGCTTTCAACATCACCTCTTCATTGAAAAAGTGGTTGATCGTATAAGCACCGCTGTAACCATCGAGGTCGCGGTTATACAAATCTTCATCAAAGTTACGTGTCTCTTGTCCTTGCCAGTATGAAACGTTAAACAAACTCTCTGTATCACCGGAACGGAAAGCTAGATTACTCGTGCCTTTGTACTTGTTGCTGATATCGGTGTAAGTACCGGAAACATCGGTGTAGAAGTCTTTGTCTTTTAAGAAATCACCCGGCTGGCTGGATTCTAAAATCACCACACCGCCGATCGCGCCAGAGCCATGCACCGAAGAACTTGCCCCTTTAATGATTTGCAGCGATTCAAAATTGGATAAATCAAAAGTATCTCGCCCAACGGCATCATTAATGTCATTCGCACCGAAGCCATCCGCAGAACGAATGCCATCACGAACGATCATAATGCGGTTACCCGTCATACCACGGATGGTAATGTTTTGCGGACGTCCTGCACCGCCCGTCACGCTTACACCAGGTTCGTTACGCAGCACGTCATATAGCTCGGTCTCGCCTCTTTCTTCGATTTGCTCGTTTGTGATAACCGCGACACTACCTGCCACTTTTGACAATGGCTGATCGATTTTATTGGCGGTTACCACCACCTCTTCCATTGAGAAAACCTTAGATTCGGCGTGCACTTGACTGGCAGCAAGTACCGAAAGTACTGCCGCTGACACTGGGGTAAGCTTCATTTACTGCTCCGCTTTAGATGTTTTAATGAGTGATAGTAGAAATGCGTATTCTTTTGCTTGTTGTTCTTGCGCTTGTCGTGGGTCCATTTGGTGGCCCGAATTAAAATCAGTTTGCAACAAGTACGGCCCGTTGCGCTCACTTAACGCTGAAACTTTAGCCAGATACTTTGCGCCTTCCCAATATGGCACGCGCTGATCAATTAAACCGACTTGAACCAACATGGGTGGGTAAGCGTTTTTATGGATATTGAGAATCGGATCGTACGCCTTCATTAACGCCAATTGTTCAGGTTTGGTTGGGTTACCCCATTCGCCATACTGCTGTGTGGTAAGCGGAAGTGAGGTATCCGACATACTTGCAACCACATCAACAAAAGGCACTTTAAGTACGACACCTGAAAACAATTTAGGATCTTGATTAACCGCTCCGGCCACCAACGTACCACCAGCACTAGAACCGATGGCGAAAACCTCTCTATTGCCACGTTCGAATGTTTGCAGCGCCTTCGCGGCCGCGACAAAATCACCAATAGAATTGGCTTTTCGCACACCACGGCCTTGCTCGTGCCATTCATCGCCAAAGTACCCACCGCCACGGACATGGGCGATAGCGTAAATCACACCTTGGTCGAGTAAACTGATAACCTGAGGTATAAAGTACGGTTTCATCGTAAAACCATACGCGCCGTAACCGTAAATCATCACAGGAGATTGTGGGTGCAATTTGTCTTTGCGATACGCCAAAGAGACCGGGACAGAAACGCCGTCGTGCTTAATAAAAATACGTTGGGATACATAACGCTGACTATCAAAGTCTTGGTAAGCATCTTGAGAGTACAAGGATTTATTCAGCGTTTTTACATCGAACTCTTCCCACTGAGGAGGCGTAGTCATCGACATGCTTCGGATACGAATTTTGTTTGATTCAAAATCGCCCAATGTGCTTAGCCAAGCGACATTACCATCGTGTTCCAATGGCAGTATCACTTTTTCCTGCCCTTGGTAAGAATACACCGTCAATGTCGACAAGTTGTTTGGCTTACTAAGTGCCACAACTCCTGCATCATAAAGGTAGAACTGTTCAAGCGGCTCACGAGGATTGGTAAAGCGTTGCCATGTTGCGCCAAGCGGTGCGAGTTCGGCTTGGTAAAGGGCGAACTTTCCTTCCAGGTTGCTTTTAAGATAAATGTAACCTTTCGCCACATCCGCGTAATATTCCACACCCACTTCAGGCTTTCGCAATGAATCTGAGACAGTGCCCGTTTCTAGGTCGACAAGCTTCTGCTCTGTTGTTGACTCGTTGTTGCTTTGCAGCACAGCATAACGGCTATCTGCCGCACGATAGAAAGAAAGTAACCAATCTGACTTGGGTTCATTCCATAGGACTGTTTTTGCTAAAGATTCAGTGGAGATACGTAAGATCTGATGAGGTCGCTGGGTGCGCTTTTCTTTTGCAACGAGGAATGCCACTTTCCCGTTAGGTGACAACAATACGCCACTATCGACGTGCGTCGCCAGTTCCGTAGATTGACCGGAGAGTAAATCAACAACCACAGCACGATATTGTTCGCTGCCGTCGATATCTTCCGTGAAAAGTAGCGTGTCACCATTCACTTGCCATTGACCAAGTTGGTAGTACTGATGCGCAGATTGTCGTTCATCGAAATCGAACACCACGTTTTCTGGTGCATGTTGACTCGCACGGGATAATAGTAAGTAACGACCATCGCGACGCATTAGCGTCCACTCTCTTCCACTCACGATCGACCATGGCTTATCACCTTTGTCTGCCACAATGGTATCCCACTGCGTTAGTAGGTTTTTTGTCAACGTCTGATAACTTTTTTGGTGCTGTTCAGTTTTGTGGTTTTGTTCTGTTAGGTAGGTAAGAACTCGCTCATCTTTACGAGCATCATCTCGAAGCCAGTTGAAATCATCAGCAGCAAAGCCAGAACTAGAGGTAATTATGAGCCCTAAAAAAACATGAGTAAATTTCATATAGAGAGCGAATTCATTTATAGGATTAATACAATGGCGCGTATTCTGCCCTTAAATAAAAATGAGATCAATTATCATTTTCATAATCATGTTAGATTTTTATCTAGTGTGTGAGGAAAAACGTTTGCTTTGACCGAGGTTATAAAACTTAATAACTTCCTAAATTAGCGTTCTATGCTGTTTATATACAA
>NZ_JADDYG010000093.1:101532-102261 GCF_015163535.1 Vibrio sp. OPT46
GATCATGTGAGATTTTTATCTAGTGTGTGAGGAAAAACGTTTGCTTTGACCGAGGTTATAAAACTTAATAACTTCCTAAATTAGCGTTCTATGCTGTTTATATACAACCAGACAGATATAAAAGCTGACTAACGAGTGAGTATGGAAAGACGCTATTTCACCTAGCGACAGACATAAAAAATCCGAGTGCGAACACTCGGATTTTTAAGAACTAAAATCAATGGGAAACTACAGCAGCTTTTACTCTTCAGAGCTCGGTGCCGCTGGTTTTTTCTTAGGGATGAAGACATCATCACCCACAGATACGTTTTTGTAGAAGCTCTTGTCACGCTTAGCTGGTTTTTTCGCCGATTTTTTCGCTTGAGGGCGAGCTTTCTTTGCGGTCGCTTTCTTATTGCGGAAATCTGGTTTAGGTGGCTTAAGGCCTTTAAACTTACCTTTCAAATCTTCGAACAATGAAAACTCAAGATCTTGTTGTAGGTATGCTTCTACACGTTTAAAGCTATCCCAGTCTTTTGGACCAACAAGAGAGATTGCATCCCCTTTATTTCCAGCACGACCAGTACGACCAACTCGGTGTACGTATTCTTCGGTATGCTTTGGCATATCGAAGTTGATGACGTGTGTCACAGTTGCAATATCCAAACCGCGGGAAGCAACATCAGTCGTTACAAGGATCTTAAATACTGCGCGCTCAAACTGACTCATAATGGTGTTACGTTGAGTCTG
>NZ_JADDYG010000093.1:102271-102786 GCF_015163535.1 Vibrio sp. OPT46
GTTTCCTGCACGACCAGTACGACCAACTCGGTGTACGTATTCTTCGGTATGCTTTGGCATATCGAAGTTGATGACGTGTGTCACTGTTGCAATATCCAAACCGCGGGAAGCAACATCAGTCGTTACAAGGATCTTAAATACTGCGCGCTCAAACTGACTCATAATGGTGTTACGTTGAGTCTGGTTCAAGTTACCACTTAATGCTACAGCCTTCAGTTTCTTTTCGTTCAGCTTTTCTGTTAGTCGCTCAGTATCATCACGCGTTGCCGTAAAGATAATAACTTGACGGTATTCAGCCTCAGAAAGAACACGATCTAAAATTGCCTCTTTATGATCTAGGTGATCACACAAGTAAAATTTTTGCGTGATATCTTTATGTTCTTCGTTAGAAACGCCGATAGCAATTCGCTTTGGCGCATTGAGCATTTCAGCCGCGATTTCATTGACGTCTGCATGATCTAATGTCGCAGAGAACATCAACGTTTGACGACGACGATGCTTGGCTGCTTTATGAA
>NZ_JADDYG010000093.1:102796-104233 GCF_015163535.1 Vibrio sp. OPT46
CAGGTGATCACACAAGTAAAATTTTTGCGTAATATCTTTATGTTCTTCGTTAGAAACGCCGATAGCAATACGCTTTGGCGTATTGAGCATTTCAGCCGCGATTTCATTGACGTCTGCATGATCTAATGTCGCAGAGAACATCAACGTTTGACGACGACGATGCTTGGCTGCTTTATGAATGCGACGAAGCTCTGGTGCAAAGCCCAAATCCAACATACGGTCTGCTTCGTCCAGAATTAGCGTTTCCAAACCATCCAGATAAAGCGAACGGTGCTCTAAGTGATCAGCCAAACGTCCTGGTGTCGCCACGATAAATTTCGGGTAACGACGCAGAGCTTTTACCTGATCGTTAAAGTTCTCACCACCCAAAATCAGTGCTGCTTCATAAGATAGGCCAGCTAGCATAGAACGAAGCTCACCATATACTTGTTTCGCTAGCTCACGAGTAGGAGCAAGGATTACCGCGCGAGGGTCTTTCGCAGAAAACGATTTTGTCTTTAAAGACTTATGAAGCATTGGCAATACAAACGCCAAAGTCTTGCCCGAACCTGTTTTCGAAGATGCCAATAGATCCTTGCCTGCAATCGCAACAGGAATCGCCTGCTGCTGAATGTCAGTCGCTTTTTTAAAATCGTAGTGTTTTAGGTTCTTCAACAATCGGTTGTCTAGGCCTAGATCTTTAAATTGCAAAGTATTCTCCAATAAATCAGTCAGCGTCTGAGCGCTCTGTAGTGTCGTTTCCGCTCTAACGCAGCAAAAAAATAAAGCTCGGTATAATACCGCAAATCATAGGAGTATAGATAGAGATCACACAAACTAATTCCCTGTGGTAACGGTAAAACATCATTTGTGGCTCAGTTCAGAGTAAAGACTAGCCTTTTTGATGAGCAGCTGGACAGGAAGTTTAGAGAAAAGCCGTTCAAATATGCCTTCTATCCATCAACAAAACGACTTAAATAGCAGTTATTTGGGCCAATAAACTTTCATTTGTGTCAATATCGTCTAAATTATTGATATCAGGAACGTGGCAAATACACCTGCTATGAAAACTGTTGTGAGAACGAAATAAAGGATAGGTAGTTAAACTTTGTTAAGTTCAGGTAAAAGTTGACGTCAGGTACTCCATGAAATTCTTGGGTTTTTTTGACTTTTGCTACATCATGTACTGATAAAATGTAACCACATTTAACCTCGCTACTGTATAAAATAATAGTTAGTGGCGAGACTTTCACTATAAGCAAGGAGTTCTTATATGAACAAAACGTTGATCGCAGCTGCAGCAACTTCAGTACTTCTACTAGCCGGTTGTGCTTCTTCTGATGACGCAGCAACAGCAAACGCAGCAAAATTAGACGAACTAAGCAACCAAGTTAGCCAACTAAGCCAAGACGTACAAGCTCTTCAATCTGACGTTCAAAAATCAGGCGCAGCAGCAAT
>NZ_JADDYG010000093.1:104243-106466 GCF_015163535.1 Vibrio sp. OPT46
TACAGCAAATGCAGCAAAATTAGACGAAC
Source organism: Vibrio sp. OPT46 (assembly GCF_015163535.1). Classification (NCBI taxonomy): domain Bacteria; kingdom Pseudomonadati; phylum Pseudomonadota; class Gammaproteobacteria; order Vibrionales; family Vibrionaceae; genus Vibrio; species Vibrio sp. OPT46. Next base: position 104,273 of record NZ_JADDYG010000093.1, read on the forward strand.
TAAGCAACCAAGTTAGCCAACTAAGCCAAGACGTACAAGCTCTTCAATCTGACGTTCAAAAATCAGGCGCAGCAGCAATGGCTGCTCAAGAAGAAGCTGAGCGTGCTAACGAGCGTATCGATAACATCGCTCAGTCTTACACTAAGTAAGATTTGATACCGCGTCTTAACGCCCGTTAAGGCGCGGTTATTTCGACAGGAACCCCATTCTGTGCAGCGATTGCTGCTTTAGCCTTCACGTTTTTCATACCGAATTCATCCAGCCACCACTTTAACTCTTTCGGCACTTTGAGTTCATCTTTCTCGCCATTACTACGAGTCAAAGGCTCATGTGCTTCTAAGAACACACTTCTGTCAGGCTCAAGTGTCATTTTGATAGGCTGGTTAATGATGTTAACGTCTTCACCGTTACGAACCTTGTCAAATAACCACTCAATGTCACTTGGGTCCATACGAATACAACCCGCGCTGACCCGCATACCAATCCCAAAGTCCTTGTTGGTACCATGAATTAGGTATTCGCCATTCCCGTAAGCTAAACGCAATGCAAACATACCAAGTGGATTATCAGGCCCCGCAGGAACAACGGCTGGTAGGTCAATGCCCTTTGCTTTGTACTCGGCACGAATAGAGGCTGGAGGAGTCCATGTAGGGTTCGGTCGTTTTTGGCTGATACGCGTTGTCATTACTGGGGTATCGCGCCCTATTCGGCCAATTCCGACAGGAAATACATGGACAATATCCTCTCCTTTCGGAAAGTAATATAAGCGCAGCTCGGCTAGATTAATAACGATACCTTTATAAGGTACGTCTGGGAGGATTAGCTGTGTCGGAATAGTAAGAACATGCCCCTCTTCTGGTAAGAAGGGATCCACGCCTTTGTTTGCGGCCATTAAACCTAGCATACCCACATCGTAGAGCTTAGCGATATTTGCCATGGTTTCGCCTTCTTGCACGACGTGGTTTTCAAGGCGACCAATTAAACGGCTTCCATCCTCTGGTAATTCGTACATCTTAGCGAATGATAGACCACTCACTAAAGATAACGACACAGATAGCAGGGTACGTTTTGCGAAACTCATTGATCGCTTTTTGCTAAGCATTTCACTCTATTCCTTGGCACTTTTAAAGAGCTGTAAGGTTATCTCTCTTTCTGTCTTGTGATCAACCATCGGCTTGTGATATTCCAGTAAAGAAAAGCCCTCCCAAGTCCAAGGTTTATGGATGTATTTGTTCGGTACACTTTTGATTTCTGGTACCCAGTGGCGCACAAATTCACCATTAGCATCGAACTTTTCGCCTTGGCTTATCGGGTTGAAAATACGAAAGTATGGCTGCCCGTCACAGCCCGTAGAAGCAGACCATTGCCAGCCACCATTGTTCGCTGCAAAATCGCCGTCCACCAGCTTACTCATGAAGTACGCTTCTCCCCATCGCCAATCAATATGTAAGTCCTTGGTAAGAAAGCTCGCGACAATCATACGTAATCGATTGTGCATCCAACCTGTTTGATTGAGCTGACGCATTGCTGCATCAACGACTGGGTATCCTGTTGTTCCTGTCTTCCATCGCTCAAAGGCCTTCTCATCATAGGACCACTGGATTTTATCCTCCCAATCGATAAATCCTTTGCCTTTGACGAGTTTTGGTTCGAAAACCAATAGGTGCTGATAAAACTCACGCCAAATGATCTCACTTAGCCAAGTTGCTTTCCCTTCTGTAAGGTCATTTTGTTGATTTTCAGCATACAAACGAGCAATACACTGCCTTGGTGATAGCGCGCCAATCGCAAGGTATGGAGACAGTTGGCTAGTGCCATCAATAGCTGGAAAGTCTCGCTCGCTTTGATACGCGTCACTGCGCTCCCGTGCAAATTCCCTAAGCTGCTTCAAAATATCATTAGTCGAAGCCAGCCAGTCTTCACTGGATTCTCGAGGATAGCTAAATGTGAAGCTTGAATTAAATCGAGCCGACTCTAATTGTTCGAGTACCTTTTTATTGAGTGGCGCTTGCTCGTGAGGTTTTACTACCGTCGGCATATGGAACTGCGTTAACCAAGCACGCTTGAATGGCGTAAATACCTTAAAATATTCGCCTTGCTTATTAAGAACCGTCGTTGGCGCGTGCACACATTTGTCATGAAACAGTTCAAATTCGATATCGTGAGAAGCTAACGCTTCACTTACTTGTGTATC
>NZ_JADDYG010000093.1:106646-121906 GCF_015163535.1 Vibrio sp. OPT46
TCTGCCTGCATCGGCGCCATGTGATGCTCCCGCCACTGCTCTGGCGTCGCGATAAAGCAAGCGACAACAGGCTGACCTGAATCCAACGCCGCTTTGAGTGCCGTGTGGTCTAACGCACGTAAGTCACGTCGAAACCATACTAAAACCATGGTAGCTCCTATCTTTTGTCTACTAAGTTAGGTGTAATTTCTCTATCACTTCAGAGCACCCCATCCGATCACCTAACTGTGCGTGAAGCATTTTGATGGACGCTACTTGTTTAGCAGCTAGCGCTTTGTTGGAGAAAAGGTAGATAAACGAACCATTTTCAACGACCTCGTGATCTAGTAGACCAGAAACATCATCAACCTTATCGATCAAAGTCGTGTGATACCCTTGTTCGCAAAGCTTCGCTGCTTGAATCCAACTCTCAGACTCTCTGTTTTGTTCAAAGCTAATGAGCAGACACTTTCCTTTGGAAGCGGCTTTGTTTTCAGAATCGATAACAAGGGCAAGTCGAGTGATCAAACAAGTCTGAAATAACCCTACCTGTAAAGATCGCAGCGATCCTTTTACCATGTCTAGCGCATCAAATACTGGGCTAATAAACTGATCAATAACGAGTTTTAGTGGATACTCTTTAAGAACAGAGGCAAGTAAACTCTCTGCTTTTCCTCGATTCAGGGTAGACAGCGCAAGCAGCATGTTTTCAACTTCTTCGAGTGTGCGAACCTCGTTTTTGACTTCGACATCGGCGCTTTTTCCTAGCAGCCCCTTCACTTTACCAATCGAAATCCCCTTCGCGAGCCAGCTCTGGACTTCGCGAATCGTATCGAGATCTTGCTGGCGATAAAGTCTGTGTCCTTTTTCAGTTCGCTGAGGTTGGATCAAGTTGTATCTTCGTTGCCAAGCTCTCAGCGTAACTGGTTTTACACCCGTGATGTCTGCGACATCTCGGATCGCGTATAGTTTTTCTTCTGAACTACAAACCATAGCGTAATCTCATCTCCTGCGGATACGGTTCTAAAAACTTCTGTTTTGCTAAATACTCGTCTGGGTAAGTATTTAAGTAATGCTTAATCAATGTAAGTGGTGCTAGCAGAGGCAGCATTCCGATACGGTAGTCGTGAATCACTGTCGCTAACTCTTCTTTTTCTTCTTTAGTTAGTGAGCGTTTGAAGTACCCTTGTAAATGCATCAACACATTTGTGTTGTTTTTGCGGCTAGCCCGATTCGTTAACGCCTTCATAAGTCCTAAACGATACTCTTGGTAAAAGTCTTCAATTTCATAATTAGCGACATCAGCGACTAAGCGGCCAAGGGAGCGGTATGACTCTGGGTGGTGTGCCATTAACGTCAGTTTGTAGCGCGAATGAAAGTCGATGATTTTGCCACGAGTAGGCTCACCATCCATCGAGCCGTAAAAGTCATTTAGACAAAATACTCGAGTAATAAAATTTTCTTTCAATACAGGGTCGTTAAGTCTGCCATCCTCTTCAACAGGCAACCAAGGCATTTTTTGCATCAATGTTTGTGTATACAAGCCAACACCTTCTTTCGCAGCACTGTTCTTGCTGTAAACCTTGACTCGCTCCATGCCACAAGTTGGTGACTTGGCACAAACGATGTAACCACAAAGCTGCTCGCTTTGAAGTTCATCTACTTTATTGGCCGAGTAAGTGAGCATATTGTCGGTATGATCATTTTCTGGATTTTTGGTTTCAACCAATGCAACACGCTCTTCATTAGAAACAAGACGAATTGTTGGACGGGGTACTGGCATACCTACGCCGACTTCAGGGCATACCGAAACAAAGTCAAAATACGGGCTGAGCTCTTTAGTCACAAAGTTGCTCACCTTATGACCAGAGTCAAAACGCACTCGTTCACCCAAAACACACGAACTGATACCTACTTTGATTGAAGATTCCATGATGACGCATCCCTATACAAAAAGTTTTGTTGTATAACTTATAGCAAGCCTTTCCAGATTGTACAAGAAAATAAGTTGTACAATTTAATCGTTTTACTTCACTCGAAAGTATTTCGATCAACCAGCTGTCAGAAAAAAGTTTGGCCCAAAAACAAAGAATTTGTGCGCGCAATCGACAAACTGCTCAAAAGCAAATCGATTGCTCTTTTGATTTCAACAGATTTGGTTATCAATAGTAGTTGCAGTTTCTAAATGCGTGGTTTTTGTGACTAAGCTCTCAAGGGGCTACTGTACGTCCCGATATTATTGCCTCAACGAAAACGAACAAGTTCAACAGAATTGGTAATAGCGTTCTATAATAGAGGCGTTTTATCAAAACAAAACTTTGGAGAGCACTTATGGCAACCCCACACATTAACGCACAACCAGGTGATTTCGCTGAAACAGTTCTAATGCCAGGCGACCCGTTGCGCGCTAAATACATCGCTGAAACGTTCCTAGAAGATGTGAAACAAGTTTGTGACGTTCGCAACATGTTCGGCTTTACTGGCACTTACAAAGGCAAAAAAGTTTCTGTAATGGGCCACGGCATGGGTATCCCGTCTTGCTGTATCTACGTACACGAGCTAATCGCTGAATACGGCGTGAAAAACGTTATCCGTGTGGGTAGCTGTGGTGCAGTACGTGACGACGTGAAACTAATGGACGTTGTTATCGGTATGGGTGCTTCTACAGACTCTAAAGTTAACCGTATCCGTTTCAACAACCACGATTTCGCAGCAATCGCTGATTACGGTCTTCTAGAAGAAGCAGTTAACCAAGCGCGCGCTCAGGAAGTGCCTGTAAAAGTAGGTAACGTATTCTCTGCTGACCTGTTCTACACACCAGAAGCAGACATCTTCGAGAAGATGGAAAAACTAGGCATCCTAGGTGTAGACATGGAAGCGGCTGGTATCTACGGCGTAGCAGCTGACCTAGGCGCGAAAGCACTGACTATCCTGACAGTTTCTGACCACATCATCCGTGGTGAAAAACTAAGCTCAGAAGAGCGTCAGAAGTCGTTCAACGACATGATGAAAGTTGCACTAGAAACTGCAATCAACATCTAAGAACAAATAGTAAGTAATAATTTGCAGCCAGAATTATGCTGGCTGCCCGAATTATCCCGAGGGGGCGATTGTGTCTAACGGCGAACTGCCAAAAGACGCAGATGGGTTACAACTCAACTTTTGTAAAACATTGGCGTGTGACAACTTTGGATTGAGTGATGCAAAGCGTTACGTTCTGCAACATGCGAACCCTAAGCGTCCGGCGATGGTATGCCGTGAATGTGGAGCTTTCCCCCCCTTACTTAATAATCGCGATGTCGTGAACGAACTTCATCGCCTGCGGCACGTCCACAGTGACGGGTTGCCTGCTTGCCGTAATGATGATTGCGACAACTTTGGACTTTCTGTCCACACTCACAAACACCTCTATCACGCTTTCGGTTACAGTGGCGATCGCCAACGTTACCGCTGTAAAGTGTGTCAATGTACCTTTGTCGACAAGTGGTCTGGTGCCAACAAGAAGCTTCAATTTCAAGAGAACTTGATGGGTTTATTGTTTACGGGATATTCCGTACGAGAAATCTGCCGCAAGCTTAGTATTAACCCAAAAACCTTTTACGATCATGTTGACCATATAGCTAGCCGCTGCCGCCGCAAGCTGGCAACCATTGATGCGCGCTGGGTAAACCACGCAACGCATTATGAATTGGCCTCAAACTATATTGCATTGCAACCGAACAGCAATAATGGTGTGTATTGGATTGTTTCTGGCGAAGCGCATTCTGGCTATATTCTTTGCCAGCACGTCAATTATTCCGCTGATGAAGAGCCAATCGCAACTCTCGATCATAATCCTTACGATGAGGTGTCTCGTTTTGTTTCCCAGGAGTACGTAGCGGAAGCAAGTGAGCCGCTTGCGGAACCTTCTCATCACCTCAGAGAGCGAATTGACCAAAAATACCAAACAATTTTGGCTCGCGGTAACGTAGAAGACCCTCTTGGTAATCTATCTGTATTTCATTACCCTTCAAAAGGGGCATTAGTCCGTCCGCCATACACCTCGTATGCACACTATTTGCACGTACTTGATATGTGCTGCCCAAACAAACGTGTATCTCTATACATGCCTCAAGATCCCCTACTACGTTCAGCTGCACTGAGCGTTTGTTTACCTCGTATTAAAGAGAAAAGTGTCGACTTGATGTATGTAGAAGAGGACGCTAGTTGGGACATGAGCACTCCCTTTGGCAAAGTCGATATCGCCTATATGAGTTGGTGGCGCGATCGTTGGGCAATCTCTAGTCAAAACGAAAACCACAAAGGCATTTGCTACCTCGCTGGCGATCAAAATGAGCCTGAAAAATGGTTTAACGTTGCGACAACTCGTCATGTGAAGTTTTATCAAAACCGCTTTCAGATTCTTTTCGAAAGCTTCATTAACGAGCCACGTCGCAAATTACGACCTGCTGGTATTTTACCTCTTTTAGATATATTCAGAGCTTGGCATAATTTGTGCTATCAGGATAAACAAGGTCTTACCGCTGCACAAAGGTTGGAAGTCTCTGATGCACCTTTGACAATCAAACAGCTCCTATCGTAGCTATTCTATTGGTAATTTAGATGTAGTAATTAGGGGTTGTAACGGTATACATTACGGCCCCTGATCGTTTACCAAAACGTTATCCGCATCGCTTTGGTAAAGAAACATGCATCTAACCACTTAATATTAGGTGTGATTTCCAGTTCGATAGTCATGGATGTGAACGTTGGATAAAAACCAAATTCAGCTAGAAGATGATCTCACTAAGCTTAAAGGCCAAATAAAATCGGCCCCTAAACATACCTTTAATATTGCGCAGCAATATCGTATCCGCGCGGAACAAATTTTATTTGTGGACGGAGAGATCAAAGCCTTACTCATCATGGCGCAATGCTGTTGGTGCCTAATGGATTACCGACAAGGCTTAAAACTCGTCAAAGACGCTTACAGCAAACAAACACAGCTTGAAACCGACGATCATCTCCCGGAAATTCTCCATCTTTTTGCACTCCAATATTGGGGCCAAGCAAAGTATTATTCCGCGCAACAATATTGGATTAATGCGCTCGAACAATCTGCTCTTGTTGATGATGTTGAAATTCAAATCGAATCTCTAATTGGGCTTGGTAATGTATGGCGCATCACTAATGAACACCAACTTGCCGCTTCAACTCATGAGTTAGCCGTTAAAGTGGCAAACAATGTTCGTATTGCTTGGTTAGAAGGCAAAGCGCGCATCCTATTAGCTTGGGACTATTACTTACTAAATAAGTTTGTCGAGATGCTTACGGTACTGGATGGAGCAACCGAAGTATTAAAAGATCATGATGACAGTACGTGGCAAGCCGAGATCTGGGACTTTAAAGGGTTAGCACTGCTTGGACTAGAACGCCTTGATGCGGCCGAAGAAGCCACCCAAAAAGCCCACCAGCTCGCCATTGAGCATGACCTCGTTTGGATGAAAGCACACTCTTTTATTAGCCGAGCAAGACTTGAGCTTTTGCGCCAAAATACAGACAGCGCTGCCAAGTTGCTACTTGCAGCAGAAGAGTCTGCACTCAGTTTCGACCACGGTGAGCTACTCAGCCAAATTTGCTTCCAACAATCACGAGTCGCTGAAGAACAAGGTGACTTTGAGTCTGCGTTTAACGCGTTCAAGAAATACCGTAAGCACGCACTCAAAATGCTCAAAGAACAAACTCATCGAATCAGCATGGATAAAGCAAGAGGCTCTAAACGCCAACTAGAGCAGCGAGCACGTAAGCTGATCAATCATATTCGCTCTCAACACGAATACGACCCTGAAAAACAGTTCTCTAATGTCGTTTCTGAGACCTACTGGTGGGAACAGTTAGTTTTGTTTAAAACGGAGCTCAAACGCTCTAACCACGCCATCATTATGATTCAGCATTCAAACCCCGAAGTTCTCGATGTTTGTACCGAGCTCGTTCATGCATTGACAACCTCCAGCGACCTCATCTCGAGAATTTCCAGTAACAGGCTAGCAATGTTAATTGCAGAAAAAGGTCAAGCAGCAGAAGAGGTCTACCGCACTGTCCAAGCGATGTTAGACATCTATCCATGGAAGCGACGCGGAATCAAAGGCCCGAAACCGATACTGTATTTGCAAGATATCCTGACCTTCCCATTCACGTTAGAACAGCTCGAAGAAAGTTATATTGAGGTAATGAAGAATGGAACAACTGCTTAGCAAGGTGACTGACGCAGGTATCGATCCTTCTTCCGTTTCAGGTGAAGAAGCGATTACGCTATGGGAACACATAGGGTTACATATTGCGTCAACAAACCGAGAGAAAGCGCATTGCTATATCATTAGCGCCGAGTATCGAAGAGAGATCAAACAGCTCAACGACAGCATTAGTGAATTGAAACAAGCGCTTGAGTTGCTTGTTTTACCAGAGGATGTAGAAGATATTCTTTCTGTGAAAGCAAGCTTGAGTGAGCGTTTGGTTGAAGTAGGTGACTACAATGCGGCATTAACCGAGTATGTTGCTTCAACCAATATCGCCGTCGAGTACGGCTATATTGATGAGTACGTATTGGCCATTATTGGAATGGGTAATTTGTGCGATGCCCATGGGGATCACCAACGTGCATTACGTTATTATCAAAAAATAGATGCTATCGATCACGCTATTGGCAGTCGATCCCTACGCCTTCGTTACAAGCTGTACATGCTTGCCTGTTATATCAGCTTGAACCGTACCGCAGACGCCAAAGAACTATTGAGTGAATGTGAAGAACTGAGCATTCTCGTCAGTGATAAAAACCTCGCCGCACAAATTCACCTCTACCGAGCCAAATTACATCGTCTGCAAGAAGACTACCCCAATGCGTTGCTGGCTATTTCGAATGTTCAGTATACAACGGGTAGTGCCACGACATACTGGTTATCCACGATGGTCAAAATTGAGACTGCGTATTGTCTAAACGGTGTAGGGCACACTTCTTTAGCTAATTTAACGTTGGACTCCATCAGTAAAAGGATTCAAAAGCAACTATCTCCTATCGTTACTCAGCATTTTTATAACGCGATGAGTCAAGTTTACGCCTCTCAAGGGTTGTATCAAGAAGCATTAAATTGTGAAAAAAAAGCGCATAGAATCGAATCTGATCTTGTAAAACATATTCCGATCGGTGAGTTAGGGTCTGCTCAACTACGCCGACTTTCACGCTTTGAGTTACAACTCAAACTCATTTTGTCAGAGCTAGAAAACAAAGAACTAAAAGAAACCACCAAGCAGCATAAAAATACTGTTGCTCAGCTACAGCAGGACGTCTTTACCGATCCACTTACGTCTTTACACAACCGACGCTGGTTAGAAGTTAAACTAAAAGATCTACTTCTGCACGATACTGCATTTGCATTGATGGTCATCGATATCGATCACTTCAAATCCATCAATGACGAACTAAGCCACTTGGTTGGCGACAAAGCGATCAAAAGTGTGTCACAGGAACTGGCGTCCTACTTCAGATTTAAAGGCGCATCGTGCGTACGATTTGGTGGTGAAGAGTTCCTCGTGATCCTTGAGAATACCCAACTGGAACGCGCAGAAATGCATGCCGAGAATTATCGTGAACGGATTTATCAATATGGTTGGGACGATATTCTTGGTGAACGGGGGCTGACCGTATCCATAGGGATTACCTTGCATCGAGAAGGCGAGAATACTCAGCGAACTTTTTATCGTGCAGACAAAGCTCTTTATCGCGCCAAAGCCAATGGCAGAAACCAAGTCTGTACCGAACTTTAAACCATGCCCCGGTTGACACCTGGGGCTTTAGTATACTTTTTACTTATCCTTCCTATATCACTTCACTGCTTGTTTAAATAAGTACTCAGCAACACCTTAACTGCCAATAAACATCAGTGGATACTTACATCGCATAAACATAATTCCTACATAAAAACCGCTTGATTCATCTGTAGTTAAGACAAATACTTAAATTGTTAATTTACGTAGATTTTCCATTTCGCAATACGCACAGGTAGGTAAGATGTTTCTAGACTATTTTGCACTTGGGTTACTCATCTTCGTTGCTTTAGTGATCTTTTACGGAATCATTGTCATCCATGATATTCCATATGAAATCGCCAAAGAGAGAGAGCACCCGCACCAAGACGCAATTCACTACGCTGGCTGGGTCAGCCTTTTCACTTTGCATGCGCTGTGGCCATTTTTATGGATCTGGGCAACATTATGGCGCAAGGAACGCGGCTGGGGTTTTAAACAACTAGAACAAGAAACACACGACATTCATCACCGCCTTGAAGAACTCATTGATGAAGTCAACGAACTCAAAAACCAAGTATCGATGTTGAAACAACAAAAGATTCAGCAAAAGCCTTTGCCTGAACAAAGTAAAGAGGACGAATAATGGACTTATTGCTGATTCTGACTTACGCCGCTCTTTGTATTGCCATTTTTAAAATTTTCAATATTCCTCTAAACAAATGGACCGTTCCAACCGCCGTACTTGGCGGCGTAGTGTTAGTGGGCACACTCGTGCTGCTTATGAACTACAACCACCCATTTACTCAATTGGGTAACCAAGTGTTCCCGACTACGCCTATCGTCTCTGGCGTGCGTGGCCGCGTGGTGGAAGTGCCAGTCCAAGCCAACCAACCGCTCAAAACGGGCGATATTCTTTTCAAAATCGATCCTGTGCCTTTTGAAGCAGAAGTTGCTCGCCTTGAAGCGAAAGTCAAAGAAGCAAGCCAAGGTGCGTTGGGTTTAGAGTCTGATCTAAGAGAAGCAGAAGCTGCTGTATTGAAAGCGCAAGCGGACAGAGATAAAGCACAAAGGGAGTTTAGCCGATATCAAAGGGGCTTTGATCGTGGCGCGTTTACTGAACAAGATTTAGATACTCGACGCCAAGCGTATAAAGCGGCAGAAGCCATGTTAGACGTTGCGATTTTGCAACAAGAACAAGCGCAAATCGCTCTGGACTCTGAAATCGGAGGCGAAAATACCCAAGTCGCGCAACTTCTTGCCGAGCTGCGTAAAGCAGAGTTTAACCTAGAGCAAACCGTCGTTCGTGCGCCAACCGATGGTTACGTTACGCAATTGGCTTTGCGTCCTGGTGTTATGGCTGTGCCGTTGCCACTTGCCCCGGCAATGACCTTCGTACATACCGAAGACATTACGTACACCGCGGCATTCAGACAGAACTCATTACAACGCTTGAAGCCAGGCTTTGAAGCAGAATTTATGTTCCGCGCAATTCCGGGCAAAGTGTTCCGTGGCGAAGTCATTGACGTGATTCCAGCCATTGGTGAAAGCCAAATTCAAGCGCGAGGCGCTCTGCTTGGGACTGATGCCTTGCGCACGAGCGGACGTGTTTTTGCGAAGCTGAAAATTACCGACGACTTGAGTGGATACCACCTACCAATGGGTACTGCGGTTGAAGTTGCAGTTTATTCAGACAGCTTTACTCACGTATCAGTGATGCGCAAAGTGCTTATTCGTATGAAGAGCTGGCAGAACTATTTATACCTCGACCATTAATGAACATATAGCGCATTCATTTATTGGTAAAAATAACATCAAACCGTGTAATCAGGGGCTGACGATCAGCCCCTGATTCATTCTAGCCATCCAGATAGATAGCATTCCCACTTTTATTAATATTCTGTATAATGCGCGCCTTATTTTTAATGCTTGCTAAAACCAAAGCCAGTCAAAGGGATGCGTGAATCAAATCACACATTTCCTGAAGAAAAATAGAGCAAACAATAAGCAGCTTGGTTGTTTTGAATATATGTTACACAATCAAATAACTAACGCTTTCCAACAATATAAATGAACGTTCTTTAAAATCGACTATTGAACTGAGGTTATCTATGAATCTTTCCGCTAAAACTGTTGTGGTTATTGCAATCGGTGCTGCTCTTTACGGTATCGGCGGCTTACCTATGTTTGGCATCCCTGTGTTTGCAAACACAACGCTAAAACCAGCAATGGCAGTATTAGCATTGTTCTCAGTACTATTTGGACCACTTGTTGGCTTCTTGGTTGGTTTTATTGGTCACTGGGTTACTGACCTATTTGCAGGTTGGGGCGTATGGCTCACTTGGGTACTTGGTTCAGGTATTGTTGGTTTGATTATCGGTCTATTCCCTTCTCTAACGCGCTACCGTTTGGAGAAAGGCGATTTCAATATGAAAGACTTCGCGTTATTCGTAGTACTTGCGCTATTAGGCAACGTATTTGGTTACGGTTGCTCTGCATTCCTCGACACGATTTTATACGCAGAACCGTTCACTAAAGTGTTTACCCAGCTTTCTATTATCGCGATCGGTAACACCATTCTTATTGCTATTGTTGGCTTCTTCATTCTTAAGTCTGTCGCTAAACGTAACAAGCAAAGCCGTAACTTAACAGAGGCTTAATGTCGAATGACAATCGAATTTTCTAACTTCTCTTTTAGATATGAGTCGCTGGACAAACCGACGCTAAAAAATATCAATCTAAGGATAGAGAAAGGAGAGAAAATCGTCATTATCGGTCCAAGTGGTAGTGGTAAATCTACTCTTGGGCAATGTCTTAACGGACTGATCCCACACGCAATCAAAGGGGAAACCAGTGGAACATTGACCATCAATGGTCAAGACACCGCCCCTTTCGACATGCACCAATACACTGAGCAAGTTGGCACCGTACTCCAAGATACGGACAGCCAATTTGTCGGTTTGAGCATTGGCGAAGACATTGCATTTGCGCTGGAAAACCAGCTAACTTCAAATATCGACATGTACCCATTGGTCAAAGCCACGGCCAAAATGGTCGACTTGGAACAGATGTTAGATCGCTCTCCCCACGATTTATCTGGCGGGCAGAAACAGCGTGTTTCTTTGGCGGGCATTCTCGTCGATGACGTCGATATCCTTTTGTTTGATGAACCACTAGCTGCGCTTGACCCTAAAACGGGTAAAAAAACCATCGAGATCATCGATGATCTACACCGCGAAACGGACAAAACCATAGTAATCATTGAACATCGTCTTGAAGACGTTCTGCATTGCTCAGTTGACCGTATTATCTTGATGGAAAGCGGCGAAATCATTACCGATACAACGCCAGATGAAATTTTAGCGTCGCCTCTACTAGAAGATTACGGCATCCGCGAACCGCTTTATATTTCAGCACTGAAAGAAGCAGGCTGCGCGATTGAGGGCGATGCAAAACCTTCTAGCTTAACTACCTTACCGTTGGAGCAATATAAACCAGCGGTACAAGCATGGTTTGATGGTTCAACAGCACAACCACCTAAAACGCCAGCCGAGACTTTGCTTGAAGTCCGTGGCCTCACCTATTCTTACGACGGTGAGAAAAACGCGTTAGAAGACGTGAGTTTTGACATCAAGTGTGGCGAGTTTGTCTCTGTACTTGGCAAAAATGGCTCGGGTAAATCGACCATCACCAAACTGATTATGGGCGTTATTGAAGCGGATAGCGGCTCAATGAGCATGAATGGTCAAGATCTTAACGAACTGACCATCTTCGAGCGTAGCCAGAAAGTGGGTGTGGTGATGCAAAACCCGAATCACATGATTTCCCATCACATGATTTTCGACGAAGTGGCCTTCGGCCTCCGTAATCGTGGCGTTGAAGAGAAACAAATCGACGCTAAAGTACTTGAAGTCCTAGAGCTGTGCGGTTTGAGCAAATACCGTCACTGGCCAATCGAAGCATTGAGCTACGGCCAGAAAAAGCGCGTAACCATTGCGTCAATTTTGGTCTTGGAACCAGAGCTTCTGATCCTTGATGAACCGACGGCAGGTCAGGACTATCGAAACTACACGTCTATGCTGAGTTTCATCGAAAAGCTCAATCGCGAGTTGGGCGTAACCGTAATGATCATCTCTCATGACATGCATTTAGTGTTGGAATACACCTCGCGCTCTATCGTGATTGCAGACAGTAAATTAGTCGCGGATGCACCAATGACGCAGGTATTCAGCAGTCCAGAGCTACTAGACCAAGCAAACCTCACTACCACAAGTTTGTTTGAGTTGGCTACGAAAGTTGGTATCGAGGACACCAATGGCTTTATGCAGCACTTTATCAATGTAGAAAAAGCGCACCGCCAACAAAAAAGCGACGACGTAAACCAACTAGAGAAAGCGGTGGCATGAAAGACAATAAGATGAAGTTTGGTATCAACTACATCGATACCCAATCGCCACTTCATAAGTTGAATGGCATTACTAAGTTCTTGCTTTTCATTGCTTGGGTAACGGTGGTATTGACCACATTTGACTTGCGAATCATCGCGCTGTTGATCGTGCTGGGTTTGGGCTTATTGAAAATGACCAAAGTGCCCTTTCATGTCTACAAACCGCTGTTATTCGGTACAGGTACGGTATTACTGATCAATGCCCTGTTTATGTTCGCGTTAGCACCGCAACAAGGTACTGAGTTCATGGGTTCATCAACGGTTTTACTCTCGTTACCCGGTAATTACTCGCTCACTCAAGAGACATTGTTTTACCTAGTAACAGTGACGTTGAAGTACTTCAGCATGTTCCCAATCGCATTGGTGTTTGTATTTACCACTCATCCGACAGAGTTTTCAGCCAGCTTGAACCGTTTAGGTGTGCCTTACAAAATCGCCTATGCCGTAAGCTTAACGCTGCGCTACTTGCCGGAAGTGAAAAAGGACTTTGTTAACATCATGCACGCGCAACAAGCACGCGGAGTAGAACTGAGCAAGAAGGCTCCGTTGTTCAATCGTATGAAGAACGTCGCGAAGATTCTTGGACCTCTGATTTTCTCTAGTTTAGACAGAGCCGATCAAATCTCAAACGCGATGACGCTACGTGGTTTTGGCCGCCACTCCTCTCGCACTTGGTACAGCTTAAAACCACTGACCAAAGCCGATATGATCTGCATGGCTGGGATTGCGGTGATAGTGATTGCTGCGATCAGCAAGCGTGTGATGGACACACAACTGTTCTGGTATCCGTTTTAAATTCTGAAGCTTCAAACTGAACATAACGTGGTTAGTGTTGTGACCACGTTATCTTCCGTCTTTCCCCTCGATAACTCACCTGTTGGCTTCTTGCTTGCGAGTGTTCAAAAGAAGCGGTAATTTCAGCGGCTCGCTGATGTGCCAGAAAGTTGCTTATTTAAACGACCAACATGAACTAAACTCATCAGTTTTATCAGGGGCTTAATGATCAACTGCGCACTGCCTACAATGAAAAGCCAAGTACCACTTTCAATCAACGAATCATTCAAAAAGAAAAAGCTACCAATTAAAAACCAAATAGCAATGAGTAGGTCGTTTGCAGCTCCTAACGCCTCATAGCGGCGCTGAATAACGATGTGACGGCTTCCTAGATCTAAATCCAACTCTCTGCCATGTATCTGCACTGTATAGATCCCCTCTTATTGTTTCGCGTCAGTTATGCCCAAGTTATTTCGAAATACTTAGTTCTAAACCCTAACGGACGTGGCATGCATTGACAACCATTGGAGGGATTATCTATTTGCAATCAAAAGAAAAGGGCGCATAAGCACCCTTTTCAGCGAGTCTAATTACAGGTATTCACTTCAATGGCTAGATAGTGAGTGCCAACTTAACTCCACTTCAACAAGCGAGTTTCGTTGCCTTCTTCCGGCTTGGCTGGAATATTGAGTGACAACAGCAAGCTCACTGCTGCCATACCAGCGCCGATGTAAAATACGCTCGCAGGTGAAACAAGCCAAATGACACCAAACGTAACAGGTATTACAACTGCAGCAATATGGTTAATCGTAAACGCAACGCCTGCGGTCGACGCCATATCGGCAGGATCGGCAATTTTCTGGAAGTAGGTTTTAATCGCAAGCGCTAACGCGAAAAATAAATGATCGACAACATACAATGCTGCCGCCCACTCTGCCGTTTGCACCAAACCGTACCCGACGAACACGAAGATCAAACCGACGTATTCAAACATCAACGCTTTGCGCTCACCAACAACGCCGATAAAACGGCCTATTCGCTTCGCAAACAAGAAGTTAAAGACATAGTTAATCAGGAACAGCAACGTAATATCTGCGGCGGAGTAACCAAACTTTTCTACCATCAAGAAACCAGCGAACACCGTAAAAATTTGACGGCGTGCTCCACTCATAAACGTAAGCGCATAGTATAACCAGTAACGTTTACGCAGGATGAGCTTCTTGTTCTGAGGCACTTTTGTCTTAAATTGTGGGAAGGCAAATGCCATCACCAAAATGAGCACAAAACCTAAACCACCAGCCATTAAATAGACCGTTTTAAAATCAAGTTTGAGCTGTTCGAGCGAAACCCAAATGGCGCCGTAGGTAAACAGAGAAGCCAAAGCTCCAACAGAAATAAACTTACCCAGCATTTCTGGCGCTTCTTCTTTAGATAGCCATTGTAAAGACAAAGACTGCTTGAGTGTTTCAAAGTAATGGAAGCCGGTGGACATTAACAAGGTTGTAAAAAGTAGACCGTACAAAGTGGGAAAATAACCTGTTAATGCCGTACCAAGCGTAAGCATCGCCAAAGAGACGAGCATAAAGCGTTGCTCTCGGATAAACAGCAATACAAACACGGCGGTAAAGGCCAAAAAACCCGGAATTTCGCGCACACTTTGCAATAAGCCTATGTCTGCACCATCAAAGTTTGCTTTCTCGATAACAAAGTTGTTCAACAACGCCATCCAGGTAGAAAAAGCAATGGGCACGATAATGGAAATTAACAGGAGGAAATTTTGCGGCGTTCTCCAGCCGTGCGATGAGGTAGTCATGATGTTTCCTTTAAATATGAAGGCATCATCATAGCTTTAAATGTAACAAATTCGCAATATCATTATTATTTTAAGCCCAGAGCAAGCAGATATGGCTGAGGAATATTGTTATGAAGATAAACATCGCGCTTAACTCCTTGGCTAAGCGCGATGTTCAAGTATCAAGAGAAATAAAGCATGAGTAAATGTGCTCAGTGGCTTAATCAATGACTTTTACTGATAGGCGATTTTTAAATTCAAACACATGTTCTGGACATACATCCAAACAACGACCACAGCTAATGCAGTTTTGATCCATAACTCGACGATCTCCCTCTTTCAAAGGCTGCCGAAGCACTTCTGGTTCTGGGCAAACGTAAAAGCAATCCATGCATTTGGTGCAATCTTCGCGCCGAACAACAGTAACGCGCAACAGGCTTTTTCGGCCTATCACGCCATAGGTAGCCCCCAGTGGACATAAGTGCCCAC
>NZ_JADDYG010000093.1:121960-127715 GCF_015163535.1 Vibrio sp. OPT46
ACCACCCATGCTCAACCAAGAGTAAATCCAACACAAACACTAGGGCGATCAACACCCAACCTGCGCCCATACCAAACACCAACCCGCGATGCAGTGCCGCCACTGGATCTAACCATGTCCAAAGAATTGCGCCAGACAGCGCACTGCCCAACATCAAAACAGGGATCAGCCAATAACGAATCACGGGAGACCAACGATAGCTCGCTTTAATGTTGAGCTTTCGACGCAACCACGCCGCCAAGTCTGTCACGATGTTCAACGGGCACACCCAAGCACAAAATGCGCGCGGCGCCAAAATCGCGTAAAACACCACGACAATCACTACGCCTAACAACGCATTAAACTCCGGAACATGCCCTGTCGCCAAAGCTTGAAGCACAATTAACGGGTCACTTAACGGCACGGTATCGAGCAACATACTTGATGACAGATTACCAGTTAGAATTCCCAGCGTCGGCCCAGCCATAAATAGCGCAATGATGGTGAACTGACATAGCCGACGTAAAATCAAAAACCGATGCGCGCGCCACCAACCAAGCTTTTCAAGCGCTTCTTTGCCAGCATTTTGAGCTAAATTCTTTGCCATTACTTACCTCCTTTTAGCGATTCAAGCGCACCTTCCGGCACAGGCGTCTCACTAGGGAGGATATTTTCGAGTGGTTTGTCGAGCTCTTTCCAACCAAAATTGTAGTGGCTGCCCACTTTGCCTTTCGCCAAATCCGTCGGGACGACTTTAATAGCAGCGACATCCAACACGCACGCTTGTTCACACTTACCACATCCGGTACACACTTCGGAATTCACTGTAGGGATAAGTTTGGCGTGATAGCCAGTTCGATCGTTGTGAACCATCTCTAACGTGATGGCTTCATCAATCAGCGGACAAACGCGATAACAAACGTCGCATCGTAACCCTTGCCAGTTAAGGCAAGTTTCATGGTCAATAAGAACCGCTGTACCCATTCGAGCATCATCAATATCGGTTAGTTTCGGATCCAGCGCCCCACTCGGACAAGCGACAACACAAGGAATGTCTTCGCACATTTCGCAGGGAATATCGCGTGCAGTAAAGTAAGGTGAGCCAGTCGCGACGGGTGAAAGTAATGTCGCAAGTTTCAAGGTATCGTAAGGACATGCCTGAACACACAAGCCACATCGAATACAAGCTGATTCGAAATCGCCTTCCGGCAGTGCACCAGGCGGACGAATAGGCACACCTTTGGTTTCTCGAGCTTGGCTTTGTAGCGATTGTAAGCCCAATACACACGCAGCTGCGCCAACACCAGCCGCAGTTCGAGCTGTATCACGCAAAAATCGGCGCCGACTTTGCGATATTTTAGACTGAGAGGATTTCATGCTATTTCCTCAACAAAACTCCCTTATCAAGTTAAGCATAAATAGCCCTAAACGTGTCGTTTCCCTATACCTCATAGGAGGTAACCCCATCCTCTATTGATTCAAGTCAACTGACGCACAGTGCCGTCATCACAGTTTGACTAAATGCGTTTATTTACTGCGACATGAAATTCACCACGATACTCTGCAGTACGCACCATTCTCAGTACAATAATTCAACACCTTTGCAATCTATTCGCTCAATTCGATGATAAATCACTACTGAAAATTAAAAAAAAGACATCATAACAAGCTAATTTAAAAGGCATTTATCCATTAAACATAAAAAAATACTATCCAAATAAGAAAACTGTGGTTAGATTAAAAATTAAAACTAAAAAGCGAAGGAGAGAGGCATGGAAATTATCGTACGTCCAACGACCGTCGAAGACGCAGCGGCACTCGTAGAAATCTATTCACAACCAAAAGCACAGCGTGAAACCCTGCAACTCCCAAAGCCTTCGCTCGCGATGTGGGTGGAAAGATTGTCAAACATACCTGATGGTGTTTATAGCTATGTCGCTGAAATTGATGGTAAAGTCGTCGGTAATATTGGCTTTCACCACTCTCTACGTCCAAGAACGATGCACACGGCATCGTTTGGCATCGGAGTACATGATAGTTTCCACGGACTCGGTATTGGTAGCAAATTGATAGAAACAGTCACTGAACTAGCAGATAACTGGTTAAATGTGAGAAGAATTCAGATAGAGGTCAATGCCGATAACGACGCCGCCATTGGGCTTTATAAAAAGCATGGATTTCAAATTGAGGGTGAAGCGATTGACGGTTCCTTCCGTGATGGTGAATTCATCAATACCTATTACATGGCGCGCATCAGACCAGGCCAAAGATAAAACAAAGCCTCCTACTAATTGGAGGCTTTTCTTTTTAAACTTCGACTCACTTTCGTAAGTAAGCCAACGCTCTGCGAGTCAATGCTTCTGTGTAGGGATTGATCTTCCAGTGGTCGGAACTCCAACCTTTCACAAATCGCTGAAAGTCTGCCCAAGCCACAGCAAACAAAGGACGCCATTCACGCTCGACTTCATTAGGGTCAAGATTCGGTTGATAGACCATTAGCGCGTATTGCAACTGAGCAAAATACGTATCCAAAACCCAAACTTCCATCTCTGCACAACGTTCTGGCTTAACGGCGCTACTCATAAACAGTGCCACATCTTTCATTGCACACCCACATCCAACGTATTGAAAGTCAACCGCAGCAACGCTTGATTCTTCTTCATCAAAACAGAAGTTCGCCAATTTGGCATCACCATGTACTAGTGTTTTAAACTTAGCTTGCGAAAGCGTTTGATCAATCAATTGAGCCGCATTTTGTAGCTCAGTGTCTTGCAATGCTTCAAGCTCGTCGGGTCTGGTTGCTAAGTGCCAGTATGTACCGGTATGCCACAACTTATCCGAACGAACATCGATGTATCGCGCATGAAAGTTCGCCAACCAAGTGAGGCAGGCTTGTAGATGCTTTAGCTGTGCATCTGTGATGACTTTTGGAAAGCCCACCTCGGCGAGATCTTCCATCACAATGAGCCATTCATTCTCCGATTGGAACGTTTTTAGACCTTGTGGTACTCGGCAGCGAGTATCCACCCCTCCGGAAAAATGCTCATACCAATTCACTTCCACCTGATAAGAATGCAACTTTCTTTGATGAGAACGGTCCGTATTCCAGCCTCTAGGATGCTCTGAAGGCTTAGGGAGTTTTACATGCTTAATGATCACCGAACGAGTAGAATAAGTAACTTGGACTAACTCTCCATAGCCTCCCCATAGCGATTGTATGACTTCTACAGAGCGGTAATTACCTAGATTGAGTTCCTGGCCAATATTTTGGTAGCGTTGGTGGTTGTTAGTCATCATGCGAGCAGATGTGACCACGTTTGGTTCTTCTCCATGTAGTGAATAACATATGGGCAAACTGGTTTGATTTGATAACCGAGTGACTCAATTTCTGGCAACACCGCTTCCATCATCACTTTTCCGTACCCCTTACCTCGCAGTGCTTCAGGAACAACCGTTGATGTAATGTGCATGACATTACCCTTAAGCTGATAAATTAACTTGGCTTTATAGCCCTGCTCTAAATCAACCCAGAATGTACTATTCGTGGCTTCATGAGTTACTTTATGCATATCTTGCTCTCTAATTTTTGTTACAGATTGATTGAATCAAACTATATCACTGAATAAAATCGATACCATGCGAGAGTGCTGCTTCGCCTCACGCGATTACCTTCTTACATCAGGTACGACAATTATAATGAGAAATATGAGCCCAATTGCCAGAGACGGCAAGCTACCTCTGCAAAGCAAGAAGGCACCAGAACGTCAGGCAAGTACATTAAATAGCACCGATGCAATGGCAATGGTCGAACACGGCAGTGAAGTGAGCTTAAACGTCACCACCCCTGTTGGTACAAAGTTTATTACAACCAGCACATTTGTTGGCTGTCACTCAAATAATACTGCATTGATAGAGGTTCCGAACATCTCCGATGAAGACTTGAAGTTCTATTTTCAAGAAGGCTTTTGGATCAATGTAAAAGCCTACTCTCATCGAGGTGAAGGGGCCGTTATCCCATTTCGGGCCCAATTACAGCATCGACTAGGCGATCCGTACCCAATTTTGGTGCTAGACCTACCCAACACTATGCAGGTCTTTCAGCTTCGCAAAGAAGTGCGTTACGAAGTAAATTTGAGAGCGCGTGTTTGTTTAGAAGCCTATCGAACTGAATGCGAAATAAGAGATTTATCTCGTAGTGGCTGTCGTTTTGTAACATCACCAATGAGCCGACCACTTCAGGTTGGTGACCACGTTTCATTAGATCTAACAATGCCCGGAGAAAGTCGTATGCTAGCGCCGTTGCGAGGTCGTATTTGTAATTTACAA
Organism: Vibrio sp. OPT46; assembly: GCF_015163535.1. NCBI lineage: Bacteria > Pseudomonadati > Pseudomonadota > Gammaproteobacteria > Vibrionales > Vibrionaceae > Vibrio > Vibrio sp. OPT46. The sequence continues at coordinate 126,266 of NZ_JADDYG010000093.1, forward strand.
AAATCAACGCACTATGCTCGCTACGGAATGGAGTTTGATGAGGTTGGTAAAAACAACGCTAAAAACCTCCTCAGTCACCTCAAATTTGATGGTACTAAGCTCACACTAAAAAGATAGATTTGATAACCCCTATCGCTTATCAAGAAGCTTTGAAGTGCTAGAAAACAAGAAACCCCTTACTTTTCAGTAAGGGGTTTTTATTTACTAAGAATAAGGCAGTATCTTAGATAAGAGTCATGACTTAGAAGTCGTAACGTAGACCTAGCGCTAGCTCATCTTTTTCAGCCGCGCCTTCGTTATCCATTAGATCGAAGTTGTATGATGCGTAGCCACGGAAGTTAGGCTTGAAGTAGTAAGTTACATCAACAGCTAGGTTTTCTACAGTATCTGCGTCTTCTAGTTCACCTTTGTTGAACGTAGAAGTGAATACAGTTTGACCCATAGTGTAAGCAGCGGCTAGTTCGTAGCCTTTGTAATCAAAAGTCTTACCTGCAACATCCATATCCGCGCCAGTGTAGTTACCAGCGAAGTAGAAGTCACCTACAGAGTATGCAGCTACCAGCATGAACTCATCGCTGTCGTTTTGATCTGCGTAACCAGCACCTAGTTCAAAACCAGTGTTAGCAAACGCGTAAACACCAGATAGAGAGAAGCCATCTTCCTCGTTGTCTGTAAAGCCTTGTGCATCTGTTGTGCGATCAGCAAAACGGTAGCTAGCGCGTACAGCTAGTTGCTCGAATTGGCCTTTGTAAGACAGCATGTTATCTGTACGGTCAGAAACCGGCAGTTTAAGTGCTGCTGTGTTACCGTGGTAAGCCATAATGTCAGTAAAGTCAGTAAGAACCACTAGTGCGCCGTCGTTTTTACCGTAAGTTACTTCACCGTATTTGCCACCCAGACCCGCATAAGCGTAACGAGTTTCAAGGTCACTATTGTTATCTACGGCACCTTCTTCTTTTGTTTTGAACTCACCTTCCCAAAAACCAACGCCGTATAGGTTTTCATTGATTTCCTGTTTGCCTAGGAAGTTAAGACGGATGCGAGTACGGTCTTCTGCCTTACCATCCATCATAGAAAGACGCGCTTCAGCGCGGCCGCCCATCTCAAGAGAAGTGCCATCTTGGTTGTATAGTTCTGAAGCGACAACTTGAGATCCTGATGCCATTAGCGCCACTGCTACAGCTAAAGTTTTTAATTTCATTGTTATTTTCCATATCATTGTTTTATATGTGTTTTCTCACCAGAAAAACAGGACTTTTCTGTACCAACGAGAAAACTGGCGGCATAGTAGCAGCTGTTATTTTTCACGCAACGTGTTGAATAAACAGCACTTATAGAAGAAAACACCACTCAAAATGACGATATGAATACCTCTCAACCATCAAGTTATCGGTTGAGTTAAAAAAAATGTTCGCGTCAAAAAAAAATTGACGAAAAAAATGTAAAAACA
>NZ_JADDYG010000093.1:127725-129224 GCF_015163535.1 Vibrio sp. OPT46
GCTTATAGAAGAAAACACCACTTAAAATGACGATATGAATACCTCTCAACCATCAAGTTATCGGTTGAGTTAAAAAAAATGTTCGCGTCAAAAAAAAATTGACGAAAAAAATGTAAAAACAATATCACAAAACGTGATATTGCCCGCAAAAAAATCTTGTTAACTGACTGTTTTAGATAGACTTATTGATAATAAATCCGATTATTACAAACAAAAAAATCCCTGAGCATTCACTCAGGGATTTAGAGATTTGATAAGTAGATGATGAATTAAAGCTTAAAGAAACTTAATTGCTCTTTCTGCTTCTCTGCAAGTAATGAAAGCTCAGTACTCGCACTTGCACTCTGGCTGATGCCCGCTACGTTTTGGTTTACAAGCTCCGACATGTTAACCACGTTGCGATTGATATCTTGCGTAACTTGAGACTGCTCTTCGGCTGCGGTTGCTACTTGCGTGTTTGAATCGTTGATGTTGGCGACTGACTCGGTAATTCCAACCAACGCTTCATTAGCTTGTTGCGTCAGCTCGTTGTTGCGGCTAAGCATATCAAGGCTGACTTGCATACTGTCATTCGCAAGCCCAGACTGCGCTTGAAGCTCTTCAATGATCGTTTGGATCTCTTGTGTCGAGTCTTGAGTACGCGCTGCTAGCATTCGTACTTCATCAGCTACTACCGCAAAACCACGACCAGACTCACCAGCTCGCGCCGCTTCAATCGCAGCATTCAATGCTAGCAAGTTGGTCTGCTCAGATACGCCGCGAATCACTTCAATAACATCGTTGATCTGTACAGATTGCTCTTTTAGACGCAAAACAACTTGCGCTGCATCGTTCAATGCTTGAGACATTTGCGCACTTGCTTCCGCACTTTCTTGGAAGATAGCCAAACCTGATTGAGCAAGTCCATCAGCTTCACGCGCGGTTGCGTCAGCAGAGGTCGCGTTATCACTCACATTATTCGCAGTGCTTGCAAGCTCGTTAACCGCAGATGCAACTTGCTCGATCTCCGCCAACTCTTGTTGAGCGTTCGCTTCCGCTTGCGTCATTACCGCAGCTAATTCGGTCGATGCAGATGCAACTTCCTCACTAATACGGGTTAACTGGTCCACAGTGTTGTATAACTGCTCTGCGGTTTGGTTTACATCTTTGCTCAGCTTAGAGATCTCATTGTCCCCATCGACATCTGCACGTACTGATAGATTACCCATTGCTAACTGACGCATCACTTCTTGCAGCTTTTGGATTGGTGTAACAATCATGCCAGATAGGAACCAAGCGCCTATCAATGAGAAAGCAAATACCGCTAAAACCGTCAACATAGCGTTATTTTGCACACGTTCATTTTGCTGATGGCTTCTGATAGTAGATTGTTCAGCTTGCTCGTTTACATGCTTTGATAGCGTGTTAATTTGTTGGACCATTTCTCGGCCAACATTGCGATACTCTTTGACAAATGCACGGTACTCGCTATCCGATTTCAAACCTTGATCGTATTGGTT
>NZ_JADDYG010000093.1:129234-129997 GCF_015163535.1 Vibrio sp. OPT46
ACTTCTGATAGTAGATTGTTCAGCTTGCTCGTTTACATGCTTTGATAGTGTGTTAATTTGTTGGACCATTTCTCGGCCAACATTGCGATACTCTTTGACAAATGCACGGTACTCGCTATCCGATTTCAAACCTTGATCGTATTGGTTGAAGAAAGCAACTGAGCGCTCTGAATATCGCACATAGGATTCAATTGCTTGGCGAACTTTAACGGCATCGTCACGGAATAGGTTTCGGGCTTCAATTGCGCTTAAATCGGCATCAACTTGCTTTAAGCCTTCTTTCAATTCGGTTAGAAAATTCTCACGACGAGAAGCATCGTAAATAGCGTAAACCGCGCTTATGCGCAGAGGGTAAATTTGGTCGTCAATACTCGCCAATGTGTCTTTGTGAAAAACCAAAGATTCTTGGTTGGAAGCAATAACATCTTGCTCTGCTTGAAGATTGTTTTTAGTAATCCAAAGAGCAATAAACAAAACAATCGCGGTAAATAATACCGGAACCAAAATTTGCGTTCGTACTGACAAATTTTTCAGTGATAACTGCATGACAGGGCCTCAGTTGTATGCGTGATGTCTATATCCAAACAAACTCGAGCAGTGCTTATAACAACGTTACTTTTCGGCAGTTTGAATATCTATGCTTCCTTGCGACGGGATAAATCCCAGACGAATAAACAAGTGGCGAATATTAGAGGTCGATCACACTTTTGTCTAGTACAAAAACTCTCCATTTTCAATCTGTTATTGACAATATCCCGACAGT
>NZ_JADDYG010000850.1:0-282 GCF_015163535.1 Vibrio sp. OPT46
GCGATTGCCACTATGAAATCGAGTTATATAAAACGCTCCCAATTGAGCGATATGAACTCTATTCAGTCAGATATATGGCAAGGCAGAACGGAAGAGCTTAGCGATATGAAATCCTTAGGAATGCCTGTAGAGACAGTTAATGGGCTGTCTCCTAGGCCGACCAGCGAAAGTGTTGCTCGGATGAATGCAATTCAATCAGCACGATTAGCAAGATACCTTTTGGCCTACTACGAATCACTACTTACAAGAGAAGCCAACCTTGCTCTTAAGACTCAAATTTTA
>NZ_JADDYG010000851.1:0-430 GCF_015163535.1 Vibrio sp. OPT46
TTGATAGAAGACGCCGACAAACGCAGTGCTTCTTTGATTATCGCCATGTCTTCTTGAGAAACGCGCTTGGTTTCATCATATTTTTTTGCAGTGTAACGGCTATTTAGATCGGTAATGATTTGATGGGACACGTTTATATCCTCTTTATGTGATGACAGATGAGGATGCACTAGCATCGACAACCATGCGTACCTCGAATATGGGTTCATGATAATGGATATTTTTTCATTGATAAGAGGGTGTTTATTTAAATCACTTTTTACTTTTTGTTGAAAATCGATGTGGGTTGATCGGTTTGAAACTTAAAAGTCCTTATTTGGAAGCTTTTATTTGATATTAAATTAAACTCATATTAAGGCGTAGGGGAAAGCAACATGAACGTGATTGAAGTTTTTAATGATAGCTATGAACGTTGTACTTCAGATCAGGA
>NZ_JADDYG010000852.1:0-274 GCF_015163535.1 Vibrio sp. OPT46
GAGCAATTTAAAAACCAACAAGCATTTGAGCTTCATGGTAAAACAGAACACTTTGCTCTTTTGATTAGCCAGATCGACAACTTGTTAGAATGCGAGCCGAAACTGGTGTTCTTTAACGAACTGTAACTATAGCGCTAACCGAAGATCAAAAAAGGCACTCTATCTAGAGTGCCTTCCACTAGTTGGGACCTGTGATTAAGCGTCTTGCTTCTCCACCATATGCAAATGCACATCTTGTTGTGGGAAAGGAATCGAAATACCTTCTCGGTCGAAG
>NZ_JADDYG010000853.1:0-593 GCF_015163535.1 Vibrio sp. OPT46
TCTGCTGACTGGTAAAGCTGATGAAGGCGCACGCAAAGAAATCTTTTACTTCGATGCTGGTGGTAATTTAAACGCCGTTCGTTATAAAGACTGGAAGATCCACTTCAGTATTATGGAGGGTGCCATTAATGAGGCATACCGCAAAACACCTAGTTGGCCTTTGATTGTAAACCTTCGTATGGATCCATTTGAGGTCGGTCCAGATGCAGCACTTTACGTCAGACATTTTTACGCTGATCAAATGTGGATGTTCGTTCCTGCTCAAGCTATCGTGCGTAAGTTCCTAGAGACATTTAAGGAGTTCCCTGCAACGAAAGGTAGCTCGTTAAGTATTGAAAAAGTGGTAGAAACAATGACACAGCAACCTAGAAACTAGACCCTAGGTATCGAAGCTATTGTGGAATTAACTAAGGCCTCAATTGTGAGGCCTTTTATTTCGTTGCAATTGTTTGGTTGCAGCAAGTTATGGTCAAACAAAGATTATCATTTAGTGCTCTCTTTAAACACTTGATTCCAATCTTGTTTCATATCGACAAATAGCCAACCTTGCTCTTCACCTACTTTAAACGATTTATCTAACTTACCAACATGAG
>NZ_JADDYG010000854.1:0-298 GCF_015163535.1 Vibrio sp. OPT46
GATAAGAAAAGCTGCGTCATTCTAGCGAGACTAAGAATCTACTTGCCGCTTGCTGCAGACCATAGAACCATGAATAAACTCAATACAATCTGAGGGTAGATTCTGAATCACGCTCGTTCCTCGCTGTTCAGAATGACGGTTCGAGTTTGGCTCTGACCTCTACAAAACCATCTAAAAAAGCGATTCCAGAAGAACCTAAGTGAGTCACTCGGAATCTCGCTTTAGACGTATCAGCAGAGCGACTCTTCCAGCCTACGCGATAAGAAAAGCTGCGTCATTCTAGCGAGACTAAGAATCT
>NZ_JADDYG010000094.1:0-2182 GCF_015163535.1 Vibrio sp. OPT46
TACCCAAAAGCAAGTGTTGAACTAATGCTAGATGATCTTCATGTAGACGTGATTAGAAGTAATTTTGATATTGCTTTTCGAATCGGACCTATGAGGGACTCATCAATGGTAGCAAGAAAATTAGCAAAAAATACGACTGCAATCATTGCTTCTCGAAACTTAATTGAAAAACATGGTAACCCAGAAACGCCTGATGAGTTAGTTAAGCTACCTTTTATTATTTATTCAAATGGTAATTTTATTGTCGATAAACTTAAATTCTACGACAAAGCAAAATCAGATGGTTTAGATACATACCCAATATCAGGGTCATACATGGTAAATGAAGCTGAGCTAATAATTGAAAGCGTAAAGTCAGGTCTGGGCGCAGCACTTATAGGTCAATTTATGCTTCCTAAAAACCTAGAGTCTTCTAATTTAGTCCAACTTTTACCAGAATATGAAACTCAAGATTTTGGTGATATTTATGCCATGTACTCACACCGTCAGCAATCACCATTGGTTAGGGCATTCATTGATATCGTTCAAGAAGAAATTGGCATACCACCAATATGGAAAAAGCATTTCAATAAAAGCTAGGCGATTCTATTTAACAAAAATTAACAAAAAAATAAATAAAATCAATAAGTTAAACCAGAAAGAATTTAAGATTCAACGAAGTTTAATGTTAGGTGAATTAAGTTCCATTCTAAATGGCGCTTAATTCACTAAATATAAAACATTCTTGATTTATAATACTAACAAATCCATCACCTATACAAGTTACGATGTATATTAAAGAAAAACACACCTCGGTCACTAGTTTGTTAGTATATAAAATATCTTATCTTATTTTTTTGGTTATTTATACGTTAGCAACGATTTATTTTAGCGTACAAATGGACAAAAGCACATCGGAGAACTCTCTTATAGAAATGACTCAAATAGCATTTGTGCTTTTTTCATCGTTAATGTGTTTGTATAAATCTAAGGAATATCTTGAACTCAAACACATATTAGTAATAATGTCTTCATTTTTTATGGTTATATTCGTTAGAGAAATGGACTACCACATAGAGCAGTATTTTTCTCACGGTTCATGGAAGTACCCTGCTTGGATTATAATAGTATCGGTCTGTTATTTTTGTTTTAACAACATAGTCAACATAAAAAATGAGGTCAAACTTTTCATTTCTCATTCTAGCTTCACGACATTAACGATTGGCTTTTTCATTGTTTTCTTATTCTCACGCTTTGCAGGGTATGGTGATTTTTGGGTCGAGTTTATGGGGAACTCATACAATAGAGACGTGAAAAACTTGGTCGAAGAAAGCTTAGAGTTACTAGGTTACGCGATACTTTTAAACGGTGTTTTACTTATTAAAGTAGAAAACCACTAAGTATAAATAAAAGTTCATAGCTTGTAGTTCAAGCTTTGAACTTTTTTGGCTAAAAAAGCAGCAAATTATATTTACTGCAAATGATGAAAAAAACAATATGCGTAAGTTAACTTCCTAGCAATGGATGCGTTAACGAGTTAATAATAACGAACCGTAACAATTAAGTCTCGTTGAAAATAATCCATAAAGAATGGAATTTATTACACTGTTAATTATGTAACCTTATCTAATCTAGTTATCACACGCCGTCGTTTTTATATCTTATCTCTTTCCGTCAATAAATAGCTCTTCGCATCAGATCCCATTTATCATCCCACAACAGTCGGATTCAAAATAAAGCAATAAAAATCAATAAATTAGAAGTAGCCACTTAAAAAATAAAAAGGAGTAAAAACGAAACTATGTCAGATAGAACATATTAAAGATCACCGACTCTGAGTAGAAAGCCGTTCATACTCGTTACGCATACAATCAATAAAGACTTCCATCGCCGGCGTCACACACTTCCCAGCATGATAAGCACAGAGTGGCTTGATCATCTGTGAAAACTCGGTGAACTCAAGCTCTTGTAAACTGCCCTCTTGCAACTCTTTTTCAACCGTAAAACGAGGTAAGTAAGAGATACCAATATTACTCTCAACGCAATTTTTGATCGTATTAATACTGCTAAGTTCGATCATGTTGTCGATGCTAATATCACGCTCTTGAATAATGCTCTCAAACATCTGTCGAAAAAGGCACTTAGGGCCATTGCTTATAAACCCTAAATCAATATGTTGCTCTCTCTTCTTTAAATCTAGCCC
>NZ_JADDYG010000855.1:0-223 GCF_015163535.1 Vibrio sp. OPT46
TCCAAGAAGTTTGGTCTCATTGGCAAACTCTGAATGCAGCAATGATTGCTTTTACAGCAAGCTTATTGGCGGTTTATGCGGCTAAATATCACGAAGAAAAGAATCGAGAGAGCCAACTTTTAGCTGCAAGAGCATTGTTACCTCAAACTCTGTCTGACTTAACTAAATACACAACTGAGATGGCTAGCTTCTACACCGAATCAATTGAATTTTGGAAAGGTAT
>NZ_JADDYG010000856.1:0-199 GCF_015163535.1 Vibrio sp. OPT46
TGAACATTACATAAAGTAATGTTTGAATTGACTGTGCTGAATCCGAAGATTCAATGGTCACTTCGTTTCATTGAAACCTAATTTGATACCGAGGTATCTAATTGGATTATCATCAACGAGTGCCCACACAGATTGATAGGTTCTTATTTTTAAAGAGCTTTTCTAACATTTTCAGCAACTTAGTTGCTCGTCGTTAGGG
>NZ_JADDYG010000856.1:209-2783 GCF_015163535.1 Vibrio sp. OPT46
ATTGTTTCCGAAGAAACTATTTGGATTATCATCAACGAGTGCCCACACAGATTGATAGGTTCTTATTTTTAAAGAGCTTTTCTAACATTTTCAGCAACTTAGTTGCTCGTCGTTAGGGGTGCGTATCTTACTTCACACCGTGAGAGAGTCAAGCATTTTTTTCAAATTTCTTTTCTCTCAATTCCGACTCGCTGTGTGACTTTCGTCTCACTCCGTGTCGGTGGATGCGCAGTATAGGGAGTTGAGAAATTAGTACAAGCGTTTTTTGCAAATAAAAAACCAATCGGTCACAAATTAGCCAAAAGTGCGATATTTGCATATTTCTTCGTCACATTTGAGACATATCACAGCAATTGGTTGGAAAAACACCAACCATATACGTAAGATTCATGTGTCTATTCTGTTAATGGACAATCGATCTCTTTATCACTATGTGTAGTAATTAAAATGACGTCTAAAAAAAATCTGATTTTATGTGTTGGGCTGGCCATCGTTGGGGGAATCATCTTCTCTCAATTCATCATCCCACCAGCCTTGAGCTTCCTCATTGGTGTTATCGCTACTGCTTTTCTTTTTTCATTTTCTAGCAAAACACCTGTTCTTCAATCTTCGGATCCTGATCCTTCAACTAAAACGCTGTATGTCGGCAACCTTCCTTATAAGGCCAATGAGAGTCATGTTCGCGATTTGTTTGCTGAATATGGACAGGTCTATGCAGTACGTTTAATGAAAGATAAGCGCACTGGAAAAAGAAGAGGGTTTGGTTTTGTCGTGATGGCTGCGGCAGATGCCAAGCCAGCTATCGCTAAACTTAATGAAAAGGAATATATGGAAAGAACGCTAAAAGTTAGAATTGCGAACGATCCTAAACATCCGGATGGTGGTAAACCTGAACAGGATTAAAACCTAGCTTCTTTAAACAAATGTTCAGTGCATCTTCCTGCCAAGGAGTTGCACTGGCATAAATCGACTTACTTCCCTCTTCTGTATCCTCAATTTCATCACTTAATAGCAATGCTTTTACTCGACGTGCAATCGCTGCGCCTGAATCAATTAAAGTAACGTCTCCACCCAAAGCTTGATGAATCTCCTCTTTGATTAAAGGGAAGTGAGTACAACCGAGCACCGCAACATCGACTTTATCGCGAAGGGGAAGCAGGATATTTGTCAGTTCGTCGAGAGAAACGCTGTTGCCTCGCAACTTCTCTTCGGCCATATCTACCAAGCGAGTTGATCCCACCAGCTCAACTGGTTTGCCTTGCGCAAAGTCCCGTATTAACTCGTGAGTATATTGGCGTGTTACTGTCGCCGGAGTGGCGATCAGCCCTACCCCTTTTGATGCTAAAAGCGATGCGGGTTTAATCGCAGGGACAACACCAACAACGGGAATCGATAAATTTTCGCGTAAGGAAGGAAGCACTATGGTGCTCGCCGTGTTGCAAGCAATGACGACAATGTCGGCTTGGTGTTCTTCGACTAAAGAAGAGACCAGTTGGTTAACTCGTGAAACGAGTACAGCCTGATCGAGTTCACCATAAGGGTAAGCCTGATTATCGAATAAGTATAAGTAGTCTAGCTGGGGCAATAGGCGATGTATCTCTTGGAATACAGAAAGACCACCAACACCAGAGTCAAAAACTAGGACTTTTTTCTTACTTGCTACTCGCACGAGTCTTACCTAAAGAACAGAAACGTTGCGATCATACTGCGTAGATTTGTTTTGGCAATGCTTTAGCATGGTATCTTTGATGGCTGAATCTATCTCCAGATTCTACATTTCGCTTCGTCAACTCGATATGTCCTTGAAAAGATGGCGAAGACGTGACCAATGTGTGAAATTCACCATTTTCCCCACAGGGATCAATTTGACTTGGTAATGACTCTATTAGGGCTTTGTCATACCAGCGACCACACCATTCTGGAGGGAGAACTCTTCCGTCGATGGTGATTAACATCGTTTGAATACCACGCTCTATGATTTCCATCGCTAGTTTTTCGCTGCTCTCCCCTAATAGAGGAAAGACGCATTCCCAGCCAACAGGTTCAATATAGCTGCGTCGGTAATCGGCAATGCCATTACAAAACATATCACCAAATGCGACAGCTTCTATGTTCAGACCACTACTTTGTAATGCATTAACGATGGTCGATTGATAAATGTCGTTACTTGGAAAGATTTCAGGTAGCTCGATAGTAATGAGCGGAAGCGCAAGTAAGTCTGCTTGCATTTGTACGACTTCAAGCGGAGTTGCTTGGAAAGGGACTTCTTTCCCTACGTAAGTCGTGTACAAACCGACAACTTGATAATTTGGATTCTCGTTAAGGCGCTCAAGCGTTAATGTCGAATCTTTACCACTGGACCAGCTGATCACAACTCGCTTGGGTTTCTTCATTCGATTTTCCACCACAAAATATTAAAAACCGCCCGAAGGCGGTTTGTGCTCATTCACGATTAGAATTCGTAGCCAACGTTGAGATAGTACGCTCGCTCTGCAGCAGGGTAACCTTTTGCCATCTCATACTCTTCATCAAGTAGATTATCGATACGAGCACTAATAGAGGTCGACTCATTCG
>NZ_JADDYG010000856.1:2793-9482 GCF_015163535.1 Vibrio sp. OPT46
TTAAAAACCGCCCGAAGGCGGTTTGTGCTCATTCACGATTAGAATTCGTAGCCAACGTTGATATAGTACGCTCGCTCTGCAGCAGGGTAACCTTTTGCCATCTCATACTCTTCATCAAGTAGATTATCGATACGAGCACTAATAGAGGTCGACTCATTCGGATAGTAAGTCACTGCCGTATCAACCAACGAGTAAGAAGAAAGCGTAATATCTTGTGAAGGCCAAGTGCTGTAATCCACATCTGGACGCTTACCGACGTACTGATAGCTAACCGACCAATCCACTTTATCGAAGCTCACTAAAGCATTCCACTTATACATTTCTTTAGCGCGACGCTGCAACTGATGCCCTTTATCGTCTTCAGCATCTTTGTAATCTGCACTCAACTGGTGCTGCACAATCCCTGTATCAAACTCAGCAACAAGCTCCACACCTTGGATATGTGTTTCACCATCGACATTCAAATATTTGTATGTGGTTGGATGGTAATCGATAAGATTCGTGATTTTATAGTCATAACCCGTTACGGACCAAAAAACGCCTTGGACATCACCGCTGAATGCTAGCTCCCAAGCATCTGACTCTTCCGGCTTAAGATCTTTCTCACCGTATGTTGGGTCATACTGTTGATATAGGTTTGGAGCCTTAAACGCAGTACCAAAAGAAGCTTTAACCCCAAACTCTGGCACAAACTGGTAACCAGCCGCTAAGCTGTAAGTGAACTCACTACCGTATTCTTCGTTATCATCAAGGCGAGCACTGCCCTCAAGCATTGCTTTATCAATACTGGTGGTTGCCATACCAAACAGAGCGCCATTGGTACGATCAAACGTTTTATTCGCACTCTTGTCTTTATAAGACTCATTACGCCAGTCAATACCACCAGCAAACGTCGTATTGTTGTTTAGCAAGTAACTGTTGGTCCACTGGACATTTTGCTGCTCAAGTTCATCTTCAGTACCTGAGTGTTTGCCTTTTGCTTGCTCATAGTTCCAAGACTTCTGTTTCTGTGCTGTTACTTGTAGTTCTGACATCACATTATCAGACTGATACTTACCGCCCAGAGTGACAGAAAGATCGTCTTTTTCTGCTTCGTAGTAACCGCGACTGCCGTAGCTGCTGTCATATTGATAAACATTTTCGTAAGCACGCAGGTTACCAAATGCAGACCACTGGTCATTGAAGTTATGCACGTAACCTAGCAGACCATTCTTTGTATCAAAGCCATGGCGATCACCGTCATTAACTCCCGGTACAGGACGAACGTTATAACCATCATCACTTTCACTACCAAGCGCGATATTTAGCTGGCCGCTCTCTGTGACTTTAATACCAGATGCCACACTCAATTCCTGGTAATCTAAGCTGCCTAAACCCGCACTTAACTTCGTTCCTTCTTCGTCAGCACGCGCAATGGTGATGATATTGATCACGCCACCAATCGCTTCTGAGCCGTAAAGTGACGCACGCGCACCACGCACGTACTCAATACGTTGAACGTAAGTAAGTGGGATTTGGTTAAAGTCCACAGCGCCCTTCGCTGCTCGTGCAAAACGTACGCCATCAACCAGTACTAAAACTTGGTCGGAACTGGTTCCACGAACAAATAAAGACGCTAACTGACCACGACCACCATTTTGTGAAACTTGAATCCCCGTAAGACGACGCAATACATCTGGTAGGGTTTTCGCTTGAATGCGATCGATGTCTTGTCGAGTAACTACTTCGACATCTGCCAACGTACGGCTTTCGGCTTGCTCAAAACGGTTTGCCGTAACAACGATGGTTTCGTCAGTGGAGGTTTCCTGGGCCTGTAGATAAGAGACAGGTGAAAGCAGCGATGCCAAAGTGATCGCCAGTGCGGATTTTCTCATTGTATTGTCCTAAATCGCGTAATTCCTTCCGAGCCCTGTCATCATGACAGTCCAGTGCTGTGGCTCAGTTGTTGGCAGGTATTCGGACTCAAGAGCACGGGTGTACCGCCTACTTGCTCGACTTCCCACATAAACTAATGCAGTGTCTGATGAGCGTTCGTTCTCTTTTACCGCTGCGCGTCAGTTCTGGATTCACACCAGATTCCCATTTCAGCCATCTAGATTGCTAGATAGCACCAACTTGAGGCAAATATTATTCAGCTATTGATTATTTGTCCAGCCAATATTGCCCTTAGAAGTTGTAACGTTTTGATTGGTTTTGCTTTCTACTCTGCCTGTACGCACTATCTTTAAATCAATTCCAGTACAAAACTGGACATCCTATTGAGATTGAATAAAATCTGCGCTCTTAAATTGAATGCACCATAAAAGGTAAGATCATGGCTACTCTTGATGTAAACCCACAACGCTACCAAGAACAACTGGCTGAAAAAGTCGAACGTCTCACTGATATGTTCGCGCCATACAACGTGCCAGAACTGGAAGTGTTTGAATCACCAGAGCAGCATTACCGTATGCGTGCTGAGTTCCGTGTTTGGCATGAAGGTGAAGACCTGTACTACATCATGTTCAACCAAGAGACTCGTGAGAAATACCGCGTAGACCAATTCCCAGCAGCCAGCCGTCTGATCAACGATTTGATGCCGCTATTGGTTGAAGCGATGAAAGACAACGACTCACTACGTCGTAAACTGTTCCAAGTGGATTTCCTATCGACGCTAAGTGGTGAGATTCTGGTTTCACTCCTTTACCATCGCCAACTTGATGAAGAGTGGATTGAAAACGCGAAAGCCCTTAAACAGCGTTTAAATGATGAAGGCTTCAATCTAAACATCATTGGTCGTGCTCGTAAGATGAAGATTGTCCTAGACCGCGACTACGTGATCGAGAAGCTCGATGTAAATGGTCAAAGCTACATCTACCAACAAGTAGAGAACAGCTTCACTCAGCCGAACGGCAAAGTCGCAGAGAAGATGCTGGAATGGGCGGTCGACTGTACCCAAGAAAGCACTGGTGACCTACTAGAACTTTACTGTGGTAACGGTAACTTCTCGCTGGCGTTGGCACAGAATTTCGACCGCGTACTGGCAACTGAGCTAGCGAAGCCATCTGTGGTATCTGCACAGTACAACATCGCTGCCAATAAGATTGATAACGTACAAATCCTACGTCTATCAGCAGAGGAATTTACTCAAGCGATCGAAGGTAAGCGTGAATTCCGTCGTCTACAAGATGCAGGTGTAGATCTGAAGAGCTACAACTGCAATACGATTTTTGTCGACCCACCACGTGCTGGGATGGATGTCGATACTTGTAAAATGGTGCAAGGTTACGAGCGCATCATGTACATCTCTTGTAACCCTGAGACTCTAAAAGAGAACTTGGACACTCTATGCGAAACACACAACGTAACGCGTTTTGCTCTGTTTGACCAATTCCCTTATACCCACCACATGGAAGCGGGCGTGCTATTGGAACGCAAAGCGTAACCCACCGCGTCAAATACAAAAAAAGCGAGCTCAATGGCTCGCTTTTTTTAATTTGATTCGTTTTGCTTATTCCGCAGAAGTCTTCTTGCTGACAAAACCTAGCTTCTTACCAATCCATGCGAGTAAAATCATTGAAACCATGATCGCAAAGAAGTTTGAGCCTGCTTCTGGGTATTGCGCTTTAATAAACGCAGAGTGACCAAACGCACCTACGAAGAAACACGCCAAGCCAACTAATGGGATATCTTCTGATACCGGATTATTTAGGTACTCTTGGTAAAGAGCTTGTACAGCCAGTACGAGTGCAATCAATGGGAAGATTGAAAACGATACTTCACTCATGGTCAACCATGACAACAAAGCATCACCACACATACCTGCAACCAGTGCCAAAATCAGCGTTTTCTTTTCAGATTTATTTCCATTCGACATTATTCTATCCCGCCTTTTAATCGGTTACGTTCACGTTCTTTGCGATACCAATAGGCCCCTTTGGCTATCATTCGCAATTGCATGATCAATCGCTCGGCGAGTTCATCGCGCTCACGTCGATCTAAATCTAAAGCTTCAGCCCCCGAACTGAAAACCAAAGTCACAGACGCTTCTGCTTGAGTATACGCCTCTTCTCTGGTCACGCCGGTGCTCATTAAATACTCGGTTAATTCTGCCGCAAAATGCTGGATTTCTCGAGCAACAGCGGTACGAAATTCAGCAGAAGTGCCGGAGCGCTCACGCAACAACAAACGAAAAACGTTCGGACTACTTTCAATGAATTCCATAAAGGTTTCGACCGAGGTACGAATTACGCTACCTTCTTTCACAATACGTTGACGCGCCTGACGCATCAGTTGGCGTAGTAACAAACCGCCTTCATCGACCATGGTTAAGCCTAGCTCATCCATATCTTTGAAATGACGGTAAAAAGAAGTCGGTGCAATCCCTGCCTCTCGGGCGACTTCTCGCAAGCTAAGGCTGGAAAAGCTGCGATCCGCACTTAATTGACTAAATGCCGCATCGATCAATGATCGACGTGTCTTCTCTTTTTGCTGTGCGCGGATTCCCATCGATTTCATTCTTAACTTGCTCTTTTTCTGTAGGGTACAAGAGCCTCAATATAACGCAATTTGCTCCTACGGAGAAAGATATGTTGCTTCGCTCGCTCTGAGCGCCGAGAACGTTACTATTGGCATGCATCTAATTGCAATGTTCTCGATGCAATTTATAGACATACAACATACCAAATCATCCTTTTGGTCGATTCTGCGTGATCACTTCCACTCTCTAACAGGCATGACGTGTACCAATAGAGTAAATGAGTTAAAATCGCGCTAAAGCAATGTTAAGCAAATATAACAAGGAAGGCATCATGGCGCATGTTAATCACTATGACGTGATCGTAATCGGTAGTGGCCCTGGCGGAGAAGGGGCTGCAATGGGATTAACCAAAGCGGGACTGAATGTTGCCATTGTCGAGAAAGAAAGCAGTGTCGGCGGCGGTTGTACTCACTGGGGTACTATTCCATCAAAAGCACTGCGTCATGCCGTTAGCCGCATCATCGAATTTAATAGCAACCCGCTATTTTGTCGAAACAACACCAGCGTTCATGCAACATTTTCTGACATTTTAGGTCATGCTAAATCGGTCATTGATAAGCAAACTCGACTTCGTCAGGGCTTTTATGACCGTAACTCATGCACACTTTTGTTCGGAACCGCGCGATTTATCGATAACTACTCAATTGCAGTGATGCAAAGCGACGGTACAGAAGAAATCTATTCTGCGGATAAGTTTGTCATCGCGACGGGCTCTCGCCCGTATCAGCCTAACGACGTAGATTTCTTGCATGAGCGCATCTACGACAGTGATTCCATTTTGAGCCTGAAACACGACCCTCGCCATATCATCATTTACGGTGCGGGCGTTATCGGTTGTGAGTACGCCTCTATCTTCCGCGGCCTTGGAGTGAAAACCGACCTTATCAATACCCGCGACCGCTTGTTGGAGTTTTTGGATAACGAAGTGTCAGATGCGCTGTCTTACCACTTCTGGAACAGCGGTGTGGTAATTCGTAATGATGAGACCTATGAAAAAATCGAAGGCACAGAAGATGGCGTGATTATTCACCTACAATCTGGCAAGAAGATGAAGGCAGACTGCTTGTTGTATGCGAATGGTCGAACAGGTAACACCGATAAGTTGAATTTGGGTGCAGTGGGTCTGGAAGCGGACTCTCGCGGACAACTAAAAGTAAACCGTAACTACCAAACCGATATCGAACACATTTACGCTGTAGGCGATGTCATCGGTTACCCTAGCCTTGCAAGCGCCGCTTATGACCAAGGGCGATTTGTCGCACAAGCCATTACGAAAGGTCAGGCAGAAAACTACCTGATTGATGATATTCCAACGGGTATCTACACCATCCCAGAGATTAGCTCTGTGGGTAAAACCGAGCAAGAGCTAACAGCTGCGAAAGTACCGTATGAAGTAGGACGCTCTTCGTTCAAGCATCTAGCTCGTGCACAGATCGCAGGGAAAGACATCGGTAGCTTGAAGATATTGTTCCATCGTGAAACCAAAGAAATTTTAGGGATTCACTGTTTTGGCGAACGTGCCGCGGAAATTATCCACATCGGTCAAGCCATTATGGAGCAAAAAGGCTCAGCGAATACCATCGAGTATTTCGTCAATACCACCTTCAACTATCCAACAATGGCCGAAGCGTATCGTGTCGCTGCGTTGAATGGTTTGAACCGCTTGTTCTAATCTATGCTTCTTGATAGCAGACAGAAAAACAGCAGGCTTGGACCTGCTGTTTTTATATCAACATTGTGCTAGGAAGGTATCCTTGTGCCATTGGTAGAGAAAGATAACCCCTAAACCAATACCCCGCATCAACATAAAGCTCGTCATTGCAAACCACAGCGCGTGATTTTCCCACTCGGCGAATAAGTAAAAGACAACGAAGAAACTGCTGGTCGCGACAAACATACTATTGCGCATGTCTTTGCCTTTGGTTGCACCGACAAAAATGCCATCCAATAGAAAGCACCACATCGACGCAAGTGGCATCACCACCAGCCAAGGTAGATACACCGCTGCTTGCTGTTGGACCGTCTCAATTGAAGTGATCATGGCGATCAACTCCGATCCCGCCAAACCAAAGAGCGCGGTCAGTCCTAAGCAAATAACCAAACTCCAAAAGAAAGTGCCGACAAGCGATGCACTCAATTGTTGCCTATCTTTGGCACCAATCGCCTTCCC
>NZ_JADDYG010000856.1:9539-12738 GCF_015163535.1 Vibrio sp. OPT46
GACCATGGCCTCCATCGCATAAGCAAAGCCATCCATGCCATACGAGATAATCATCAGGAAGCTCATCAGAACCGCATTTGCAGCGACAACCTCATCACCCAAGCTCGCGCCTTGGAACGTCATAAAGCTAAAAGCCGCTTGCAGACACAAAGAGCGTAAGAAAATATCGCGATTCAATTTCACGAATCGCCCTAAACCGTGTTGAGTGCTGGCTAGCAACTTTTGAGGTGATGGTAATTGCCTCTCTCGCCAGGTTTTCCAGACACACATGAGACCAAAACCCATGCCAGAGTAGTCAGCAATCACCGATGCCAGCGCAGCGCCTTCTACTTTCCACCCCAAACCAATCACAAACAACAAATCGAGGGCAATATTAGTCACGTTGGTGATGATCACCATCCACATTGGTGCTTTGGAATTTTGCGTTCCGAGCAGCCACCCCAACAACACAAAGTTCATTAGCGCAGCGGGGGCACTCCACACACGGATAGAGAAATATTGCATACCGTAGTGTTTTACCTCTGCGCTGGCGTCACTCCAACCAAAGATCAAATCAGCTATCGGGGTATGGGCAATAAGGAAGACTAACGCAAACAGCAGCGCCATAAGTGAGCCTTGCATAAACACCAAGGCAAGTTGCTTTCGGTCTTCACCGCCATAGGACTGCGCCGCCAACCCAGTAGTCGACATACGCAAAAAACCAAGCAGCCAAAACGTCACGCTGATCATGGTGCTGCCCAACGCAACACCACCCAAATACCAAGCGTGGTCTAGATGACCAATCACCGCAGCATCGACCAAACCGAGCAATGGAACAGTAATATTCGACAGCACCATAGGTATAGCTAAAGCTAAGACTTGGCGATGAACTTTTGGGTTAGATAAAGGAGAGAAGATTGAATTTGTCACAGGCACCTCATCAGTAAGATCGACGAGTGTACCTGAGCGCTTAACGACTAGCCAATTACCACTTGATATGAACGAGTACTGGCGTGAGGCGATGCTTCAACATTGGAATCTTATTAAGCCAACGCTGCCAAGCTTTCCAACGAGAACAGAATCTATCGAATGGCGAGAAAGCTTTCACCCACTGTGCCCATGGTAACCATTGCAATATCTGTGCTGCAGGCGCTTCAAAGCCATGAGCATAACGATCAGAGCCAAGCTTTTGTCCCCACTTGGTTTCCGTTAAATCTCCTGCCAGCACCATACACAGTTCAGCAGAAACAAAATGTCGACCTAAGGTTTGAATAAATTTCGCGACTTGACGCTCTGTGCAATCGAGCAGTGCCATTTCACATAAAATGAGTACCGGTGCTTGCTCTGGAATGACTAACGTCTCTAGCCAGGACATTTCATCCACACTGCCACAGCGATGTTCATAACGTTCATTTTTGTGGAACAAACGCTGACGCCATACCAAATTTTCCGTCACATCCAGCTCTATCCAATGGCAGCGTCCATTATCCAAACGATAAAAGCGGGTATCCAACCCCGCTCCGACATTGATTATCCAAGCATCGGGATACTGCTGTAAGAAGTGACTAACCTGCTGGTCACAAAGCTGAGTCAGCGTCACGTGCAGCAATTGCTTCTGCGCAATATCACCACTCAAACAATCCGGCGCCATCTTACAGCTCAAACACGCTTTAGCAGCTATCGGATCGTACACCAAGCCATTGTCGACCATGCTTTCACGGCTACGCAATAACAGTGGCTTTAATAAATGGTTAGGAACTTGATGTTTAGACTGAGACATGGGCATTTCCTGCGCCAGAGAGAAAACATAGACATTAATAAAGATGATAATGAATATCAATTACATTATCAAGCTTATAAATTGGTCAAAACAAACAAGGTCAAGATGATGAGCAAGCTTTTGGAGGAAGTAGAAAAAGAGAAAAGACAAAACAGCCCAGATGAACTGGGCTGCTTAAACACACTTACATCCAATCGGTATTGCGAATAATACCAACGGCTAAGCCTTCAATCGTAAGGTGCTGAGACGTTAAGTCCACTTGGATTGGGGCAAACTCTTCATTCTCAGCATGCAGTAATATGGTTGAACCTTTGCGCTCCAAACGCTTCACAGTCACATCATCATCAACACGCGCAACGACAACTTGACCGTCTCTCACATCTTGGGTTTTATGCACCGCGAGCAAATCGCCATCCATAATCCCGATGTCTTTCATACTCTCGCCATTTACACGAAGTAAGAAATCCGCTTGCGGTTTGAACATCGCAGGATCGACTTGGTAGTGCGCCTCTACGTGCTCTTGAGCCAGAATTGGCTCACCCGCTGCAACTTGACCAATCAATGGCAAACCCTGCTCATCATTGGCTGCGTCTTCAAGCAGGATACGAATCCCACGAGAAGCGCCTGGAATAATTTCAATTGCTTGCTTACGAGCAAGCGCTTTTAGGTGTTCCTCTGCGGCATTCGCAGAGCGGAAGCCAAGCTCACGCGCAATCTCTGCACGAGTTGGTGGCATTCCGGTGTCATCGATTTTACTTTTAATCAAATCGAAGACTTGTTGTTGGCGTGGCGTTAACGGCTTCATGTCTCACCTGTCTTTTTATACAGTTAACTGTGAGTATATCCAGTAAATGCTCAAATGAAAACCCAATTGGTTGTTTTTTAATTTATTTGTGGAGAGCTTTCAGCTTACCGATTAAGTTCATTCTTTATTCGTTTAAAACACCGACTTTTCAGTTAATCAAGTCAAAGCAATAACTTAGGGGTTCGACTAATTTACAGCCAATAAAATTAAAAGGTTTGACCAGTTTCTGGTATCCTTGCAGCGCTTAAATTTTATCGCCTAGGCTTATTTCTATTGCCGTACTCATCTCTTTTTATAGAGAAGACATGCAAAGCGGAAACTGAAATAAGGTTAGGCCTGTTTGAATACCTATTGAGGCTGTGAACTTTATGTCTTCTGGACAATCATTTTCACGTTCATTACTAAAACTACCTTTATCGGTACTGGTAAAGGGCACCACAATCCCGTCGAACCCGATTGAAGATCTGAACATCGACCTAACTAAACCGATTGTATATGCCCTGCCGTTCCGCTCGAACGTGGATTTGCTGACACTGCAAAAACAAGCCATGAGCCTTGGTCTACCCGACCCGCTCAGCCCGCTGGAAATCAATGGCAAAACGCTGAACCGTTTCGTCTTTATCGCTGCGCGTCCA
>NZ_JADDYG010000856.1:12921-29405 GCF_015163535.1 Vibrio sp. OPT46
CCGATGAATGGTCCGCAAAAAGCCAAAGCAGTAATGGCGGCGGGACGCGACTGCTTAGTTCGCTTTAGTCCCGTGGTATCTCTGCGTTATATGGCAGACTCTCACGGTACCGACAGCGCAATTGCGCACAAACTGGCTCGCGTGGCGCGTATCCACTTCTCACGCCAGAAACTGGCTGCTTCAGGCCCAAACCTGCCACAACGCCAAGTGTTGTTTGCTCGTTTACTAAAATCTCCAGCTATTGAACTGGCGATTGCTGACGAAGCCAAGAGCAAAAACATCTCGATTGATAAGGCACGTAAAGAAGCCCACGACATCATGGATGAAATCGCTGCCGACTTCTCCTATAGTCTGGTGAAAAACGGCGACCGCATCCTGAGTTGGTTATGGACAAGACTATACCAAGGTTTGCACATCAATAACGCCTCGACTGTGCGTCGTTTAGCGCAAGACGGCCACGAAATTGTGTACGTTCCGTGTCACCGTAGTCACATGGACTACCTGCTGTTGTCTTATGTTTTATACCATGAAGGCATGGTGCCTCCGCACATTGCGGCAGGCATTAACTTGAACTTCTTCCCGGCCGGTCCGCTTTTCCGTCGTGGTGGGGCGTTCTTTATTCGTCGTAGTTTTAAAGGCAACAAACTGTACTCAACCATTTTCCGTGAGTATCTAGCTGAGCTGTTTGCCAAAGGCTATTCAGTCGAGTACTTCAGTGAGGGTGGTCGTTCACGTACAGGTCGCTTACTGCAAGCGAAAACGGGTATGCTGGCTATGACCATCCAAGCAATGCTACGTGGTTTAAACCGCCCAGTAACGCTAGTGCCGGTCTACATCGGCTACGAGCACGTAATGGAAGTGGGCACTTACGCGAAAGAGCTGCGTGGCAAACGCAAAGAGAAAGAAAACGCAGGGCTTGTACTGCGTACTCTGCGTAAACTGCGTAACTTTGGTTTGGGCTATGTGAACTTCGGTGAGCCAATTCAGCTCAACCAATACTTGAACGAGCATGCTCCTGAGTGGACGAAAGACATCGACAGCATGGGTGGTAACAAACCACAATGGATGAATCCTGTGGTGAACGACCTCGCTAATAAGATGATGACGCACATCAATGATGCGGCGGCAGCAAACGCGTTGACCTTGTGTGCAACCGCACTGCTTGCTTCTCGTCAACGTGCACTTTCTCGTGACTCGCTGATCAATCAGATCGAGTGTTACTTAAAGCTACTCAAAAATAATCCGTACTCAAGCACCTCCACTATCCCTACCGAAAGTGCTGAGGAGTTGGTCGATCATGCAATTTCGCTTGATAAGTTCGTGATTGAAACCGATAGCATGGGTGACATCATTTCGCTGGACCGTAGCCAATCGATCCTGATGACTTACTATCGCAACAACATCATTCACTTGTTCGCTCTGCCGTCATTAATTGCCCAAATGCTCATTCGTCAGCGCAACCTTTCGGTAGCCAAGATTCAAGCTAATGTCGCGCAAATCTACCCATTCTTGAAGAAAGAGCTGTTCTTAAGTTACCAAGAAGACGAGTTGGATGAATTGGTCGTTAAAACACTGCATGAATTTGCCGATCAGAAAATGATTAGTCTTGATGGTGATAAGCTGGAAATCAATCAATCGAACAACCAGCCTTTGGTTCTGCTAGGTCGTACGATAACTGAAACGCTGCAACGCTACTCTATCGCGATGAACTTGCTTGTTGCTTACCCTGAACTGGGTAAATCGGACCTAGAGCAGAAGAGCCAAGATATTGCTCAGCGCCTAGGGCGTTTACACGGTATTAATGCGCCAGAATTCTTCGATAAAGGTGTGTTTACCGCCATGTTCAATACGCTCAAACAGCAAAAATACCTTGATAACGATGGTAACTGTGACACGAAGAAAACGCAGCAATTTGCACGACTACTGTTCACTCTGCTTTATCCAGAAGTGAAACTGACGATCGAAGAGAGTATTCACCAACTTCGGTCGTAACCGTTTTACCTTCTTCCAATAAGAAAAAAGGCATCCAATCGGATGCCTTTTTCTATTTCTTCGCTTACCAAAATGCGACCAGTAAACCTATCGCTATCACCATGCCAACATAATTGTTGTTAAGGAAAGCCTTAAAGCACAACTCACGCTCACGGTGACGAATTAAGTGCTGCTGATAAACAAACAATGACGCTGCAATCAAAAGGGTCCAGTAGTAACTTTGTCCCAATTGGTAGAACTGCCCTAACCAAACCAACATCGCGAGTGTAATCAGTTGCAACACGCCAATAATAAGCTTGTCATGACGACCAAACAGAATTGCCGTCGATTTAATGCCAATCTTTAGATCATCATCTCGGTCTACCATCGCATATTGAGTGTCGTACG
Source organism: Vibrio sp. OPT46 (assembly GCF_015163535.1). Lineage (NCBI taxonomy): Bacteria > Pseudomonadati > Pseudomonadota > Gammaproteobacteria > Vibrionales > Vibrionaceae > Vibrio > Vibrio sp. OPT46. Next base: position 15,301 of record NZ_JADDYG010000856.1, read on the forward strand.
CAATGGTCCACAAAGCGTTAATGAGGAACAAAAACCAAACAATCAATGGTAATTCCCCAGTTTGTGCAGCCCACGCCATTGGAATCGCCCAGCTAAAAGCCAAGCCTAAAAATAGCTGTGGAATATGAGTGTAACGCTTCATAAATGGATAGATGAACGCCAACACAATGCCAGCGAAGGATAGCTGAATCGTCAGCGGGTTCATGGTCAGCACTAACAAAAACGAGCTGATACCCAAAACCAAAAATAATCCAATCGCTTCTTTTGCTGTCACTTTCCCTGATGGCAGTGGACGTTGCTTAGTACGCTTTACATGGCCGTCGACTTTGCGATCTGCAAAATCATTAATCACGCACCCCGCACTACGCATTAGGAATACCCCCAATACAAACACGATGAATACATCCCAACTTGGCATCCCTTGGGCTGAGATAATTAGCGCCCAAATCGTTGGCCACATCAGTAACAGTGAACCAATCGGGCGATCCATGCGCATCAGTTGCCAATATGCTTTGGCTTTTTCTGCGGACATTTACACTGTCTCCTTAGCGTAAACTGGTGAATTAGATAAGAATAACTCGGCGACTAGCATCGGTTTGTGATTCATCCACAACCTTGAGCGTCGCGCTAACAAACGTCCTTCTGGTACGGCTACCCATCCCATTTGTAAAGAGTCTCGCTCAACGTTATCTGCGCTGAACACTGTTAATCCTAATGGGATATCCCCTTGTTGAGCCAAATCATACTGCTGATCAACTAAGGTTGAACGAGGAATCAATGTCCGCCCAATAACCCAGTTATTATTGTCACCGCACAAAATGACCTCTCTCAGTAAGCAATCTTGTTCGGACAATAACTGGCTTTCGTCCTGTTTTAATGTCGCTGCAGTGACGATCTGATTTTGTAGCAATTCTACCGTTAACGCTTGGCAGTGCTGTTTTAAACGACGTGACAAAGACCCTTGCTCTTCAAGCCAATGCTTGGCAAATTCATTTGGAAATTCGAATTCTTCGGGGTTTTGCCACTCTACTTCCAATAAAGAAGCAAGATAGAGTGATGTTGGCTGATTCATACTAGTATTCAATTGGAGGCTTTATGCGTACAATAAAGCAACAACTTACCGTCCATAGTAATGTATGTAACCGTAAGTTCCGTTATTTGTTATAGACGGCCCATTGTATCAAGACTGAAGCGATTCGAATATCGCGATCCAGAGAAAGAAAAGTTAGAAATATGTACAAACGTTATATAGCCCAAATTATTTTTGCGTTAACCATACTATTCGCCGCACCAAGTTGGGCTGAAACGGAAGAAGCTGGACCTAAGTTGGCATACTTTACCCTAGAGCCTGATCTCACTACTAACTTTTACACCAAAGGCAAAAAGTTAGGTTATGTGCAAGTGCGCATCGACATCATGGTAATGAGTCAACAAGATTTATCAGTTGTTGAGCATCACCAACCTTTGATTCGCGATGCAGTGATTGAATTACTGGGTAAGCAAACAGAAGATACGATTAAGTCCCTGTCTGGCCGAGAAGATCTGCGCAAAACCTTAGTGACGACCCTCAACGAAACACTTTTGCCTGAAACAGGTAAAACCATCATTGCCGATTTGTTGTTTACAAAATACCTTTATCAATAAACCCAAATCCGTTTTGAACATAAAAAAAGACCGCCCTTGAGCGGTCTTTTCATTTCATCTGCTTTAGGCTTGCTGTTGGTATTTCATCTTGCCTGAATCAAACAGCGCAATCGCCATCCCCGACAGTAGCCCAACTAAGTGAGCGGTGTTTGCAATCGCCATAAATGGCTGCACAAAACCAAGAACTAACCATACCAACATAAAGACGATAATTGGCTTGGGTAGCGTAAGGCCTAAATGTGGCAAGCGGTAACCCAATATCCACAAATAACCAAGCAGTGCATAGACCACGCCAGACAAGCCGCCGAAGTTAGCCCCTTCAACATAGAACTGGCCAGCCCCTGAAAGCGCTGCCGACACCACAAAGAGTTGCAATAGCTTACCGGAACCGAGACGACGTTCGATGTCGCCACCCAACTGCCACCACCATAGTAAGTTAAACACGATGTGAGTTACTGAAAAGTGCAGTAACGCATGACTTAGCCATCGCCACACTTGCCATTGTTGCCCCTCAAAAGCCGGGAAGTGCAACAACTTAAACACGCCATTGCCAAAGCCAAACATTTGTAACAAGTAGGTGATGATACAGACTGTCATGATCAGCAAAGTCATGGGGCCAGCTTTCGCTTTGACCATGCTCATGATACTCGGGCTGGAATAATGAAATGTGCTCTTACGAGTATCGGCAACGTCCCACGAGGCGGCGCTGTATTTTGAATCAGACGGGTTAGCAAGGAACAGCTTAAGTTCGGCTTCCGCTTCTATTTCATGCTGGCTATCAGTCAGCCACAGCGCAAATTGCCCATCCCCTTCTGGCATCATTTCGATGTCAATTTGGCGAGAGGCCATATAATCAATAAAGGCTTGCGCCATACGTGGATTATTTAACGTTACCAATCTCTTCATTAACTTCTCACTATCGGTAGTTCTGCTCGATGCCAGGCTTCAAAGCCACCATCTACACTGTACACCTGTTCAAAGCCTTGGTTAACCAAATATTGCGCCGCACCTTGGCTACTAATACCGTGGTAACACATCACTAGAATAGGTTGTTCGAACTCCACTTCATCCATAAACGCAACGATCGTATCGTTAGTTAAGTGATACGCGGACTCGGCATGTGCAACGGCAAACGATTGAGGGTCACGGATATCTACAAGCTTCGCATCACCCTGCTCGAGCAGCGCTTGCGCACCTTGTACATCGATATGCTTAAACTGATCCATTTACTTTCTCATTGTCTTATTAATATACCCAAGCAACCTCGAACCTAACGTACTAATCAGCACCCGTGGTACAGCATAAAATCCATATTTGAAGCTGCTTGGGTATACTGCCGCTATTGTAACCTATCCAACGGCAAACTTAGACACATGGATAATCAGGGTTTTCAAAAGTGTACACATTCCAACCATTTGTGGATAAAGCTGTGAATTGCGTTGATAAAGTGTATTTGGATCTTTTGATCCACAATATGTAGTGATGATCCTGATCTAACTGTGTGTATATCTATAACTATCCCCAGATGGAAAAGTGCTTGAATCCCTTATTTTGTCCGGGTTTCGAACAGTTGATAAATAATTACTTCACAGAGTTATACACAGGTAGCACATAAAATCCGGATCGCAAACGCTATCGATTTTCGATCGACAATAAAAAAGCCGAGATCACATGATCTCGGCTTTCTATGAAAATCTTACTTTCAATTAGCAGTGGAAATTAAAATTCACCCACAGCCAATTTTAGTTTCTTCATTGCATTTTTTTCTAGCTGGCGAATACGCTCGGCAGAAACACCGAACTCATCAGCTAAGTCTTGCAATGTTGCTTTCTCATCATCTAACCAACGAGAACGCACGATGCGCTGACTACGCTCATCCAAACTCGCTAATGCATGACCCAAGCGATTGTTGGTATGCATTTCCCAGTTGGCGGCTTCAATGTTGTCGGCCACATCAGACGATTTGTCTTCTAGGTATAGCATCGGCGCTGTGTAAGCGTTTGAGCTGTCGTCTTCATCAGTTGGCATATCAAAGGTTGAATCCACCGCCGCTAAGCGTGATTCCATCTCGCGAACTTCAGAAGGCTCAACACCTAACTCGCGCGCAACGGTTTCCACTTCACCGTTGTTAAACCAACCCAAGCGCTTTTTCGACTTACGCAGGTTGAAGAACAATTTACGTTGCGCTTTAGTGGTCGCAATTTTCACGATACGCCAGTTACGTAGCACGTATTCGTGGATCTCTGCTTTGATCCAGTGGACAGCAAAAGAAACCAAGCGAACCCCTACTTCTGGGTTAAAACGCTTAACGGCTTTCATTAGACCGATGTTACCCTCTTGCACAAGATCCGCCATTGGCAAACCGTAGCCAGAGTAACCACGAGCAACGTGAACAACGAATCGTAGGTGCGAAAGAATTAGACCTTTTGCAGCCTCAATCTCACCTTTATAGTGTAATCGTTCTGCCAGCTCACGCTCTTCGTCTGCAGTCAGCATTGGGTAGCTGTTTACTGAGCGAATATAGCTATCAAGGCTATCTTGCGTGACTAGAGCCATCGGATACGCTTCTTTTGTCATTCAATTCCTCATCAATCTCTGATCTGGAGCATTACATTGCAATTTAGCTTCGATATCTTGAACTCAAAATGAACAAGTTTCAAGAAGGGGAAGCAATTATCCATAAACATTTGGTCTAAGCAAGGGTTCAAAATTAGCTAGTGCTAATGAAATCCAAGTAATAAGACCGCCATCACTTAAACTGGTTCAATTTCTTTTAAATGTCGTTGCGCAGAAAAGCGCGCCGCAATACATCCCAAAAGACTCCCAATGATGATTAGTAACAAAGATTCATCCCAACTTAGACCAATCAGGCGGAACTGGCTATCGTACAACGCAGCAAGGTCTTCCACCGCACTATTCATGACAATGGTCACTAAAGCCGTTACCAACCACGCAATAGTGGCACCTAACACGCCAAACCACATACCTGTGTACAAGTAAGGGCGCAGAATGAAACTGTCCGTCGCACCGATCAGTTTCATGGTTTGAATCTCTTCTTTATTCGCCAGCACATTAAATCGCAATGTATTGCCAACGATTAAAAATACCGCACCGAGCATCAGCACTGTCAGGGTAATGACAATAATACTCGCGAGAGTTTTGATGGCATCAAGACGCGCTAGCCAGTCTTCGTCAAGTCTCACGTCGGTCACATCTTGTTGCTCTCGAACGTCTTTGGCTAATGACTGAATATCACTTTTTAGCTCCGAATCTGGCGTAATCACCAACACACCAGGTAGCGCATAGCCACTTAAGAGGCTGATAGCTTGGTCGAACCCTGCATATTGGCTTAAATCAGATAGACCTTGTTGCGGTGAAATATACTCTACCTCTTTTACCAAAGGCCAAGTTTCAATTTGATCTTTGAGAACCATCACTCGCGCATCCGGCATACCTTCAACTAAGTAAGCACTAACTTGTGAAGGAGAAGCGACATCTTCCGCTGCCCCCGCAACGTTTTTCCCCAATAGATACAAACAAGCTGGCATGGCAAGTGCCATGGAGATGACCGCTAGAGTCAGAATGTTGCCTAGTGGTCGTTGCCATAAGGCGCTAAAAGAGGATTTAGCTTGTTTTGCGTGGACAGAGAAAAAACCATCGGTATTCGCACGCTTGGCACTGCGGCCTTTCCCCTTCTTTTGGGAGTGCTTGTTACCTGCCATAGTCTTCTACCTCACTTAGGAAGCCTTGGTTCAATTCAAAATGACGATACTGTGGGCGAGTGTTTACTAACCCCACATCGTGCGTGGCAAGTAGGATAGTCACGCCCGCACGGTTAAATTCTTCGAATAGACGCAACACACGGTTGGATAATTCTGGGTCAAGGTTACCCGTAGGCTCATCAGCCACCAGCAACGTTGGTCGATTAACCACAGCACGGGCAATACCGACGCGCTGTTGCTCACCACCAGAAAGTTGACTAGGTAGACAACGAGCTTTATCGAGTAAGCCCGTTTTATCTAACGCCGCAGAAACACGGCGTTTGATTTCGTTTTCAGAAATCGATTCGATACGCATTGGCAGAGCGACATTGTCGTACACACTGCGATCCATCAATAGGCGATGATCTTGAAAAACAATCCCAATATTGCGGCGCAAAAAAGGGATGTCTTTGCCTGGAATACGCGTGATGTCGTGGCCATTAAAATGGATTTTGCCATCGGTTGGTCGCTCTATCGCGCAGATCAATTTCAGCAAGGTACTTTTACCAGCCCCGGAATGTCCACCTAAAAACGCCATTTCACCGCGCCTCAGGTGAAAATCGACTTTTTGCAGTGCTTGTCGACCACCTCGGTAAGCTTTGCTTACTTGCTGAAATTTGATCACCGTTGATTTCCTCTAACTCTTTTTATTCTTCACGACTAAACAGTGCGTCAATAAACTCTTGAGTTTCAAATGGACGCAAGTCTTCGATACCTTCACCCACACCAATGTAACGAATTGGAATACCGAACTGATCAGCGATAGCGAAAATTACGCCGCCCTTGGCTGTACCATCCAGCTTAGTCAAAGTAATCCCGGTTAGAGGGGCAACATCACTGAAAAGTTTCGCTTGGCTAATGGCATTTTGTCCTGTACCTGCATCAAGCGTTAGCATGATCTCATGTGGTGCAGAGTCATCAATTTTCTTCATCACACGTACAATCTTACGCAGCTCTTCCATTAGGTTCGCTTTGTTCTGTAGACGACCTGCTGTATCAGCAATCACCACATCCACACCACGTGCTTTTGCCGCTTCAATCGCATCATAGATAACAGAGGCACTGTCTGCGCCAGTATGTTGAGCAATCACAGGAACATTATTACGTTCACCCCACACTTGTAACTGCTCAACCGCTGCGGCACGGAAAGTATCGCCCGCTGCAAGCATCACTTTTTTGCCTTGAGTTTGGAACTGCTTCGCTAGCTTACCGATGGTCGTGGTTTTACCCACGCCATTTACACCCACCATCAAGATGACGTAAGGCGTTTTGTTGCTATCGATTTCTAGTGGCTGTTCGACTTTAGAAAGAATCTCAGCCATTTCTTCTTTCAACAAACCATAAAGGGCTTCGCCGTCTTTCAGATCGCCACGTGTGGCTTTTTCTGTCAGGTTGTTGATAATTTTTGTTGTGGTATTCATGCCCACATCAGCAATAAGCAGTTGCTCTTCTAGCTCTTCAAATAAGTCCTCATCGATTTTCTTACCGCTGAACAGACCGAAGAAGCCAGCACCAATATTTGCTTTTGTTCGGCTTAGGCTGCGTTTAAGACGAGCAAAAAAGCTTTCTGTTGGCTTTTCTTGTTCTTGAACACGAGGCGCGGCCGATACGACTTCTGGCTCTTCTGCTTCTGCTTCTGCTTCTGCTTCTGCTTCTGCTTCTGCTTCTGCTTCTGCTTCTGCTGGGGCAGCCTCTGATTGTTTCGCTTCTTCTTCAAGTTCTGGCGTTGCTTCCGCTTGCTCAGCAACCGCTTCGGTTTGCTGCTCTTCAGAAGGCGCTTCCACTGCTTCTTCTTTTACTGTTTCTTCAGTTTTTGGTTTTGGGCTTTGTTCTTCGTCACCAAAACCTAGCCACGAAAGTAATCCGCGCTTCTTTTTTTCCGTCATCTGGGGCTATCCTAGATTGTTCTTTTATCTATTAATGACTCTTTTTTGACAAGATTATTATCTGTCTAAAAAAGGCTAATGACAAAGTTCTGAAAACTTTCCGATTAGGTAATTCTAATCTTATTAGTGTTACACTCTGTCATCTTGAATATTCTGGGCTGTATCCAAGCTCCAAGCTCATTGCTTGGGCGATTAGATATAGTATCACTTTATTAGCGGTCAAAAAATCTATGGTAAGACGTCGCCAGCAAAACTCATCACAAAAAAAGCCAACAACGGGCTTTGTTCGCATTATTAGTGGCTTATGGAGAGGCAGAAAACTTCCTGTACACGATGCTGAAGGCTTACGCCCCACGACAGATCGCGTCAAAGAAACGCTGTTTAACTGGTTAGCTCAAGATGTACCACAGGCAAAATGTCTCGACTTGTTTGCTGGCTCTGGCGGCTTGGGATTTGAGTCAGCTTCGCGCCAAGCAGAGCAAGTGACCATGGTTGAGCTAAACCCACAAGCTTTCCAACAGTTACAAAAGAATGTTGCCTCTCTTAACGCGAACAACATCCAAGTGGTAAATACCGACGCACTGAGTTTTTTGAAGCAACCGGGTTCTGCTCACCATGTGGTGTTTATTGACCCACCGTTTCGCAAAGGTCTATTGGATGAGACCGTGGCTCTGCTAGAACAAAATGGCTGGCTCGCGGAAGATGCGATGATTTATATTGAAACAGAAAAAGAACTCAATATTGCCGACTTACCAGAAAACTGGCAATTACATCGAGAAAAAACAGCAGGCCAAGTGAGCTATCGTCTGTACGAACGTACCTCCGCATAACGCCTCGATTTAAAAGGATACTTAAATGAAAGCACTAATTATGCTGGCCAAAGCGGCTATCGCCTTTGTTTGGTTAGTATTAATCCTAAATATTTTTATGCCCTTTCCCGGCAATGCCGCGATTGCGCTATACATCATGACCGCTTTTTTGTTCATCATGCACGGTTTACAAATGGCCATCTTCATTGGTGCATTTGGCGACAAAATAAAAATGAGCAGTTGGGAAAAATATTCAATCCTGATTTTTGGTATTTTTGCCCTACTCGATATTCGTCGTAAACACATGATGTAATCGCTCAGATACGAAAAAGCCGCTCTTGTGAGCGGCTTTTTTTCTGCGTTTCGTTCGTCACCCAATGTAACTTTTTACACCATCCAAGAACATTTGAGTGGAGATCATCACCAGTAACAAGCCCATTAAGCGTTCTACCGCCTTCAAGCCACGTTCACCCAACAAGCGATTAAAGAAGCCATAAAACATCAGTATAAAAAATGTTGCGCCCCACGCAATTACGACTGATGCTGACATTTCCAACATTTTCTCTGGATGTTGCGAAGACAGTAAAAGCAAGGCTGCAATCACTGAAGGGCCCGCGATCATAGGAATGGCCATCGGAACAATAAAGGGCTCCTCGCCTGCTGCCAGTCCAGTGATGCTGCCAGCACTCGGGAAAATCATCTTAATCGCAATAATGAAGAGAATAATGCCACCTGAAATGCTGAGCGTTTCTGGCTGGACATGCAAAAAACTTAAGATGCTTTGTCCTGCAAACAGAAACAACATCAAAATCAGTAAGGCAAACAGTAGTTCACGAATCAATACCTTACGACGACGCTTGGGATCGATATGTTTGAGAATAGACAACACAATCGGCAAGTTACCGAGAGGGTCCATGATTAGAAACAGCATGGTCGCTGCAGAAAGAATGTCCATATTCTGGCCTCACCTAAAAAATGGCGGCCAGTGTATAGCAAACTGACAACATGAGTATATGACTGAGGGCGAAAACACCATAGTCACCCTCGATCTTAGCCGCCGTTTAGTGATTGCAAACTCGCGCCATATTGACCACAAACTTACCTTCAAGCTCACGAATTTTGTCGCGCTTGAGCAAAAATGCTAGTAATGCATCTAAGTCTAGATCATTCAGTTTACAGGTGTGAAAGCGAACGCTAGCACCAAAGTGCTGTGTGAGGGCTTCGCGATCCATTGGTGTTTCTCTAAGTAGGTTTAGCAGCTCGTGAGCATGGATTTCACTCATTATTGACTCCAGTTATTAAGAACAATGCGTTCAGTTTACTGAAATCCTCAAGAGCTGCTTTGACTTAAATTAGTAAATGATTGAGGCAACAATGAGGGCATGAGCAAAAAAGTAACTGCCACTCACCCACAAATAGGCGTGTTTCATCGGTTTTCGATAACCGTGTATCGCGTATGCCAGCGCCGAATAGATGAGAACTAAGGTTCCGCTAAAGCCGATAGCATTGGCGTAACTCGGCACTTGTAACCAAACTTCACCGGCTGCCCAAGCAAGTTGAACCAGCATCATCCCCATGATCACAACAGGGAATACCAGAGAGTCGAGTTGAGGTAGCAACAAAAAGAACGCCACGATACTCGCTGCAAGCAACAGGGCCAACAGCCACCAGACAATCTCACCATTAAGCTGCACCCAAAATGACTTGCTGTAGCATACCTGGGCAACCAGATAAGCCGTAAAATAGATTAGCTTACGAGTTTTAAACGAGTGCAGCGTATCTGCCACCATAGACACAATAAGCCCACCCGCAATCCAGTAGGTATATGTTGCGGATGCACCTTGAGTTAACACCAACACAAGAAGAAGTAGCAGAGTAAAGATTTTAAACACGAGGGATTGTGTCGGGTTAGCTTGCTTTGCTCCCAACACGGAATACACACCTGATAGCCCTATCGCCAGCCAACTCCACATGCAGTATACACCTTTTACTTAAACTCGCCGCTAGTCTAGGTAGACCAGTTTTGATGTAAAGACACAATCTACGAAAGTTGGATCTCGCTAGCGATTCGAAACATTTTGTAACCCTCAGCCTACGTAATAATAAAGCCGATGAGCCTGAATGATGCCACTAAACATTGGGGCCAAGCTTTGCTCATCAGCCGAACCCATCAAATCACACGACACAATAACCAACGCTTTCTAAAACTATTTAACTGAAAAACAGATAAGTGCTCCAGGTAAGCCGCCATTTCACAAACTGACGATTAAACCACCAGGATGTATGTAATGCAGGCAGCAAGAATAAATAACAGACACAAAATAGAAAATAGTCTTAGTAGCGCTCTAAGAGAGGAGAAACCACTGATGACTAGGGGTAAAAACTAAGAAAACCGACCTTAATTCAGTAAAAAAAACATCAGACAAGAAAAGTAAGTCAATGATAAATAAAACCATAATTTCAATAACAGATAAAAGTGCGGACTTCATAAACCATAAAATCACTAAACACTTTTGAAGCCCATATTTTCTCATAAGGTAAGAAAATCTCACTCCATGCTTTCGATTTGACGATGCAACCTCATAGCACATTTTTTAATTTTCTCAATTTTTGAGAAATACAGACAAAATAAACACCCAACATACCATTCGAAACAAAAAACAATTACAAAGCCAACACCACAAACCATTTAACATTATAAAATCATACACTTAAAACAAAAAAGGATAGAAATAAAACAATGTGAACACTTTAAATACAGCACAAAAAACATAGTTTCATTAGTCAGAATCACGTAAAACCAGACAAGTTAAGTGTGGTTTTTGAAAAGATTAACGAGCATATGTTGATCAAACCCCAAAAACAGTGCTATATTAAATTCATCGAGTTCATCAAAGATTAAGGGGTAGTGTTATGATTTCATCTTCTCAAAAACAAGGGCTGGTTATGATTGCAGTGGTTGTGGGTTTAATGACACTGCCAATGATGTACTAACCCAATGATTTAAAATAAAAAAGGACGCAAATGCGTCCTTTTTTATTTATCTGTATAGCTCTACTGAATGTGCTTAGACAAAATATCCCAGTGCATATAGTAGAAACCAAGAGCGGCCAGCGTAATCAACGTCATTAGCAAAATTGCTGTACGCCAAATAAAGCGAGAGCTTCTTGGTGTCAGCTCTTTTTCACAAGCATCACATGCCGCCATAAAGCCTTTACGATCATCCAGCTTGTAATCGTCTTCGTGCACCACTTTGTTACGCACGGTTGCGATGAATCGAAGCTTTGCTATCACGTCATGCGGTAAACGTTCTTCACAACTATTAATAAGTTGGTGCAACCCTTTCCCTTCTGCATGGTACTGAGTACGCAAAAGTTTTTCGATCGTTCGGGTACGCATGACTACTTTTTCAATATCTGACATCGTAACCCTCCTTACCAGACCCTTCCTATGTTCATTATTTTTATTCTTCTATAAATTTAGAGCTTTTTCGAGCCGTTAAGTGCAATTTTACTTTCAATTTGTGCCCTTGAGCTCATATAGCCAGACAAGTGAAAGCTGCTTAGTTCAGCTTTAGTGACGTAGCTTACAGATGAAGCAACAATTTCATCGCGTCCCCATTGAGATAAACCGTGAAGTGCGCCGAATAAAATTCATGTCCCTTTCATTAGATTATGAATAAGTTACCTCAACTCATCGTTTCGTCAGCGAGTTCTGTAGAATGGGACCCGATAAAACATTGGAGGTTAATATGCCAATCTCACTTATTTTCGCCCTATTCGCCCTTATTGCCTTGGGCGCGTGGGTGTTTTTCCGTTTTTATAGTAAGCACTATGTGGGCGAAGACGCTCCAGAGCAAAGCGCGCAGGTAACGGTTTTAGATAAACAAGCGATAGACATACCAAACGCACCACCAGGTCAAGACGATCAAGAGTATTGGATTTACGTTCAACGTGGTTCTATCGGTCCAAAGCGTGAATTCCAAATTGGAGTGCATTACTACCATGCACTCAACCCTGGAGATAAGGGAACACTGACCTATCGCGGCAACAAGTTCCTTCACTTCGCTATCAAACGTTAAGGCAGTAACCAACGAGTCTTGGCAGAACGAGAAAAGAGATAGCTCATCGCTAAGGCTCCAGATCCACTAAGAACGATCCAGACTGGAATCACCCAAGCAGGATGTCCTGTGTACCAACCGAACTCTTTCATCGGCCATAAGAAAATAGGGTGAAGTAAGTAAATCCCCAAGCTGTGCTGACTGATCACACTGACCGCTTTTTGTACTTTTGGTGATAAGCCTTCACCAAAGTAACGCCCGATCATAAAAATCATCGAAGCCGCTAGAATCACATTCAGTGTTTTATAAGAGAGCCAGCGCCCAACCGTATACTTCTCCGCCTCTAAGCTATTTGTCACAACCATCGTAAAGGTCACTGCCAACGCCACGAGTCCTAGCCCAACAAATAAGGTCACCATAGAGCGATTCAAAGGTACCTTTTGAAATAAAACATACCCCAGTGGAAGGTAACCCATATAAAGCCACATCTGATTACTCCAAGGGCCATCAATCTTGAACAAGAACAGAGTGCTGGTGAAAAGCCAAAATGCGAGATAGGTATACAAGACGTTGTCATCCACGTTGCGTACCATCCATTGAAACAGCGGAATCACAAAATACAGTGGTATAAAGTAATAGAAAAAGCCGAGATGGTAATACGTTGCGTGGAATGGGCTATTGCTTAATACCTCTTTTACGGTTTCAAAATCAAAGCCTTGAGAAGTCCAGCCTGAAAGGTATGCATAAAACATCGACCAAATAAGAAATGGAACTAAAACTTTGCCCAAACGCCTTTTGATATAATACTTACCGTCAAATGGTCGAGTGTCACTGAGCATTAGCGCTCCGGTGATCAAAATAAAAACTGGCACTGCCCAGCGGGTTACGCTATTCACGCCTACCGCTGTCAGCCATTGGTCAAATGGAATCACTCCTAACTCATTTCGATACGGTGCCAAGACGTGAATGGCGATCACTGCTACCGCTGCGAAGCAGCGCAATAAATCAAAAAACAGAACCCTTTCTCTCATACCTTTCCCTACTTTGAGTCGCTTATCGTTTATAGCATAGGGTAAATCTCAACCAGTGAAATAGTTAACAATCTGTTTTTGCTTATTTTTAACTCAACAATGACCTACAACGGGGATTTCATCACCACTCTAATCACTTAACGAGAACCAAAAACCAAGCATCAGTATTCACTCTCGATGCCAAACCGAAACAATCTGATTACAGCAAACGGCGCATAAGAAACAAAAATGGCTCCGATTTGGAGCCATTTATACCATCTACAGATAGCGATACTGGGGGTAGTTACGCAGTAGCAACATTAGCTTTTGGCAACTTAATTGAAATCAGCGTCGTCAGTGCCAAGAAAGCAAAAGAAACCCATAAGCACGCTGCAAGACCAGCCTCTTGGTAGATCCAACCCGATAATACCGTGCCAATCAAACGTCCCATCGCATTGGCCATGTAGTAAAAACCGACATCCAACGAGACGCCATCGCCTTTAGCGTAGCTCACTATCAAGTACGAGTGCAGCGAAGAGTTAATGGCAAACACAGCGCCAAAAATCATCAAACCTACCACAATCACCAATTCAGGCTGCCAACCGATTTGCACACCATAAGCAATACCAGCCGTAATTAACGCTAGGATTCCTGCCCACACCAATGCAGCACTACCATCAGGCACACGACCTTGCGCTTTGCCAGTAATACGCGGCGCAAAGCCTTGCACAAACCCATAAGCAATAACCCACGCTGCGAGAAAGCTACCAACCCACAAGTGATCCCAGCCAAACACGCTACCAAGATAAATAGGCAGAGCGACCACAAACCACACATCACGCGCCCCAAACAAGAACATGCGAGCTGCGGATAAAATGTTTATCGATTCAGACTTGGAGAATATTTGGCGAAACTTAGGTTTACTCTTTGCTTTA
>NZ_JADDYG010000856.1:29584-30245 GCF_015163535.1 Vibrio sp. OPT46
CCCTTGCTGCTCGTCTGGTACTAGCGTTTTAATCGCGCTCTTAGCACTCATTTTGTTCAGATCTTTGGCAATCCCCGACAGAGCTTGCGCTGCCATCACCCAAGGAATGGTCAGCCATGCATTTGGTACTGCGAGCATCAACAACGCAAACACTTGCATCGCTAAACCAATGTTCATGGTTTTATTAAGGCCTAACCTTGCGCCCAGCCAACCACCAACTAGGTTTGTCACCACACCAAAAAATTCATAGAAAAGGAACAGTGAGGCAATAGCTAACGTGGAATAACCTAAGTCATGAAAATAGAGCACCACCAGCATACGCAGTGCGCCATCGGTCACCGTAAAGTTCCAATAGTTAAACGTCACTAACATGTACTGACGAATACTTTTGCTTAATTGAGAAATCATATTGACCTCATATGTACAGCGATAGAAGCATTTAGATCATCATGTTCTAAATACTTCCTAACCTGTACAGCAACATTGACCAATACAATGTTGCTGTGATTTTCAAAAAATGCCCCAACATCAATAAAAAGCAAAATACAACTTAAAAACAATGCATTAGTTAATATTAATGGCTTTTTTTGTAAACAGTCGTATCCTGAAGAAGCTCGAATTTAGCTTTTGGATCATAATGAACCAAAAGCTATTTAAGCTG
>NZ_JADDYG010000856.1:30255-44759 GCF_015163535.1 Vibrio sp. OPT46
CCTTAAAAACAATGTATTAGTTAATATTAATGGCTTTTTTTGTAAACAGTCGTATCCTGAAGAAGCTCGAATTTAGCTTTTGGATCATAATGAACCAAAAGCTATTTAAGCTGATCAAGCGTCTTGAGCCACGCGTTCGATGTACTCAACTTGCACAGGTTTTGTAAATGCACCAGGGCGCAATGCCTGCACTTCTCGCACGATATCTTCTAACTGCCATTCCTTTTCTAGGAGTAGGTGAGCAGCGAACAAACCTGTGCGCCCCGAACCACCCATGCAATGCATCGCAACTTTGCCACCTTGAGCAAGAATCGCGTGCAGTTCCGGACTGGCTTGTTGCCACTTCGTCGCAAACTCTTCATTTGGTGCGCAGTCGTCTTCAATCTCGATCTGGAACCATTTCATTCCCAGTTGCTGAGTGGCTTCACCCAATGCAGAGACATTCTTCGCAGCTAATTCACTATCATCTAATGCAGTAACGACCGCTTGAACACCCTGCTCTTTCAACTGTTCTAACGACGCATGCAAATCGACACCTTTCGTTCCTGGGCACGGTGTTAAGATTAAAGCACCGGAGTCCAAATCTAATTGCCATGTAGGATGAGACATTGTGACCCCCTTTTAAGCCAAACCAACGTTACGAACCAGCTCTGCTGTGCGCGTTGCATAACCCATTTCGTTATCGTACCAAGCGTAAATCTTAACCATACGAGAACCCACAACCATGGTTGATTGCGCATCAACGATGGTTGAACGTTGGTCGCCTTTATAATCGATAGAAACTAAAGGACGCTCTTCGAAGCCAAGGATGCCTTTCAAATCACCTTCAGATGCTTCTTTTAACAGTGCATTCACTTCTTCTGCCGTGGTATCACGCTTCACATCAAAAATGATGTCTGTTAACGATGCGTTTGCTAGAGGTACGCGAACCGCATGACCATTAATTTTGTCTTTTAATTCTGGGAAAATTTCGACAATCGCCTTCGCGCTACCCGTAGTGGTTGGGATAAGGCTCATGCCGCATGCTCTTGCACGGCGTAGATCTTTGTGTGGCGCATCCAAAATAGTTTGCGTATTCGTCAGGTCGTGAATGGTCGTAAAAGAAGATTGTTCGATACCCAATTTCTCATGAATGACTTTAACCACAGGTGCGATACAGTTAGTCGTACACGAAGCCGCTGTCACGATACGATGTTTTTCAGGGTCGAAAATATGGTCGTTCACGCCCACCACAATGTTCGCGATACCTTCTTCTTTCACAGGTGCGCTTACCACGACACGTTTCACGCCTTGCTCTAGGTATTTATTCAGGAATGATGTTTTGCGATGTACGCCTGTCGCTTCAATCACAACATCACAATCAGACCAGTTCACCGCATCGATATCGCGTTGTTGAGTCGTGGCGACACGCTTGCCGTTGATGACGAGCTCACTGCCTTCGACCTGAACTCCATGATGCCAACGACCTTGCACTGAATCGAATTCTAATAAGTGACCAAGCGTAGCGGCGTCACCTGCGACATCGTTGATTAACACAAACTCCAATTCTGGCCAATCAAATGCCGCTCGCAGCGCTAAGCGACCAATTCGGCCAAAGCCATTAATTCCTACTTTAATTGTCATAGTTTTACCCTCTAACCTTCTACCTTGAATCTCTATTCGCTGTTAACAGCAAGCCTCACGACTTTTATCGTGTAAGCGTGTGATGTCGTCTTGGTATTCCTGCTTCAAACAGTTTGATGCCACTAAGTCTTCAATTAACTTTCGCATCCAACCTGGTAATTGCTGTGATAACTCGTAATACACCCATTGCCCTTGGCGTTTATCCACCAAGATGCCACTGGATCGTAACTGAGCAAGATGACGAGAAACTTTCGGCTGGCTCTCTTGCAGAGCAAACGCCAAATCACCAACGCAAGTTTCACCTTCACGGGCCACGAGCATTAAACAACGTACGCGTGTTTCATCGGATAACAGCTTAAAAAACTGATGTGGAAGCATAATGAACATACCTATATATGGATATGCGTATATGTTTATTTAATTAAGGTATATCGTCAAGAGGAAACCGTCCATCGTCATAAAAGTTTCACATCTAACGAACAGCTTGATTGTAAAGAGAGAGATTCAAAGAGATAAAAGATAAGACCAGAAATTATGCAGTCGCGATGCTTTGACTCCAGCGAACCGCTTCACCTAAGGAGAGCTTCACTTCCTCTAAAGGCAACCCCAATTGCATCGTGATTTTTTCAACCCCCGACCAATCGGCACGCTCGTAGCACTCTTCGAGGGAAATAAGTGCACCATAAACCCCTTTGCGATGTAATAGCGCTTGTTGTACTGAATGACTAAGCGGTAACTGCCTAACTAAAGATTCCACCGAAAGATCCAGCAACGCATCTAGAATCGACAGCAAACCAACCATGAAACCTTGTTCGTTGAGATGAGAGAATGGCTGATAGCGCGACATCAATTGGCAAAATTGAGCTCGTTGCAATGAAAGGTGATACAGCTCTCGAGGCTTGTTACTGGAGATATACGATGCCACAACCAAAGAGACAAACTGCTTAAGGTTATCCTGGCCAAGATAAATCAATGCCTGACGAAAAGAGCTGATTTCGACAGCCAAATTCGGCGCTTGCGTATTTACAAAACGCAATAACTTATACGAAAGCGCGACATCTTGCGTAATGATGGACTCGATACGAGTAAAGTCAGGCTCAGGAGCACAAACTTCACGAAACAGTTGCAATGCCAACACTTGCTCAGGACTGACGTATTTAGTCTGCGAGACGAGTGGCTTGCTAAAAAAATAACCTTGGAAAAATTTAAAGCCAGCCGCTTTCGCTTGCTCAAATTCTTCTGCGGTTTCAACACGTTCTGCTAAAAAGTGGTATTTGACGCGTTTGGCAAGGTGTGTTTTGACCAGTTCACAGGCCTTTTCGAGCCCCATCGCCATAATGTCGAGCTTCACAATATGCACATATGGCAAAAAACGGCGCCATTCTGGTGTTAGGGTGAAGTCATCCAAAGCGATCAAGTAACCTTCTCGATAAAACTCACGAATCGCATCAAGAAGCTCATCCGTAGGTTGGCACGTTTCCAACACTTCGATGACAATTTTGTTTTTCGGCAAACTGCGCGGCAAACGTCGCACCAAGCTTTGATGAGGAAAGTTAATAAAGCATCTAGAAGAGGCAATCACTGGGTTAGTACCCAGCGATAGGAAGTTTTCGACAATCAGTCGGTATGTCGCTCGATTTGAATCAATATGTGAAGGGTATGCGTTACTCTCCCCGTCTCGAAACAACAATTCATAACCCAGCGTCTGTCTTTTTCGGTTAAAGATCGGCTGGCGAGCGACATACGTTGTATTCATGCTAAAGAAGGACCTATAAATGGCTTATGACTTTGCAGCTGCTAATAATGCACCACAACCCATGAACATTGAACCGAATACTTTGTTTATTTTTCCCATGATTTTATCGGAGCGAATAAAGCGTCCCATTTGTGCTGCCAAGCTCGTGTAACCCAACATTACACACGCATCAATCACGACCGTAGTGACGCCAAGCACCAACAGTTGCGTGATTTGGTCTTTTGCTGGGTCAATAAACTGCGGGAACAACGCCACCAGAAAAACAATCGATTTAGGGTTGGTGAGGTTAATTAACACTGCCTTGTACAACAGCGCCGTGCCTGACATCTCGTTGTGGTTTTCAGCTGCGACTAAGCTTGATGTGTCGCGCCATTTCTGAATCCCCAACCAAACCAGATAAGCGGCACCAACCCATTTAATGACAGAAAATGCGGTTGCTGACTGCGCGACAAGCGCACCAATACCCGCCCCCACCAGCGCGATGTGGATAACTAAACCAATTTGTAAGCCAATAATGGCACCCAGTGATTTACGGGTACCGTAACTCAAACCATTACTGATTGAGTTCACCGTGCCAGAGCCCGGAGCCAAACTAAAAACGATTGCTGTTACTACATAAGCTAACCAGACATGGGTATCCATTGCATTTCCTCACTAATTCTTCGATGATACATCGCGTAAACAACGTATCTTCAGGTAATCAACTAATGGCGACTAACCATTCACCTTTGACTTATACTCAAGAGACATTATTTGAGCAAGCAATTGGTGGTCCGATCGCAGCACTTTGGCAAACTCGCCAAGAGGGCTTTGTTAAAGGGACTGAGAAAAAGAACATTTACTGGTGCAAGCTAACCAACCCAGAGCATAAAAAAGCCGTGCTCATCGTAAATGGACGCATTGAGTCTTCCTGGAAATACCAAGAGCTGTTTTACGATCTCTACCGCCAAGGTTTCGATGTCTATTCCTTTGACCACCGCGGACAAGGTTTATCAGATCGTTTATTATCTGACTCAGATATGGGTCACGTCTATGACTTTACTGATTATATTGATGATATGGACATCGTCGTAAAAAAACACGACCTTAGCGAATATCAACAATGCTTCATCATCGCGCACTCTATGGGCGGCGCGATCGCGACACGTTACCTGCAAACTCACTCAGAACACCCTTTTACTGGTTTGATTCTAAGTGCGCCCATGTTTGGCATTAACCTGCCATGGTACCTATCACCAATAGCGATTCCGGTCACACAAATTATGTCAGCGGTATCGACTTTACCACGCTATGCACCAGGACATCAGGCCTACTTCCCTAAGCCCTTTGAAGATAACCCACTTAGCCAAAGTTACGGCCGCTACCAATGGTTCCGAAACCTATATACGGAAAAACCGGAACTGCAAGTCGGTGGGCCAAGCACTCGCTGGGTTTGGCAAGGGCTCATGGCCGCTAAGCAGTGCTTTTTATTAACTCGCCAAGTCAAAATACCAGTCATCCTAATCCAAGCCGGAAACGATCGGATTGTTAGCAACCTCGCGCAAAAGCGTTTTATTGATAAATTGCGGAAAACCAACCCACACGCGGAGCTGCTTTCTATCGAAGGCGCACAGCATGAAATCTTATTCGAGACCGATAAGTATCGTAATCAAGCGCTCGATGCGATTTTCCGCTTTATGAATGACCATAAATCGCCATCAAACGAACAAGCACAATAAGAACTCTAGGCGACCATTTCACGACTAAGATTAAAGAGGAAATGTCTACACATCGATTTACCCTCTTTTTCATCCTCATTTTGGCGTACACTGCTTGAACTTGGCTACTTTGACACAGTGTTTAACCGCATAGTGCTACGGGCCCAAGTTCCCCCGCATTCGGAGCAGTACGATCTAGTCAGTCTGCTGTACTCCGTTTGCAATTCACCTGTTCCACACTATCCAAACCGTTTACGAGGACTTCATGAGCACATCGCTACCTTGCAAAGAGATCACCAAAATCGTTGCCTCTGATCTGGATGGCACGTTACTCGCACCTAACCATCAGCTCAGTGCTTACTCAAAAGAGACGCTAAAAGCGCTGCATGAAAAGGGTTATACCTTTGTCTTTGCAACCGGCCGTCACCACGTAGACGTTGCGAGCATCCGTCGCCAAGTTGGCATTCCAGCTTATATGATCACGTCGAATGGTGCCCGAGTGCATGACCAGGAAGATCAGCTAATGTACAGCGAGAATGTCCCTGCGGAACTGGTACAAGGCGTGATCGACACGATCAAACATGATCAAGAAATACTTATTCACATGTATCAAAATGATAGCTGGTTGATGAACAAGGATGATGAAACGTTACGTGACTTCCACGATGAATTCACTTACGTCTTATTTGATGAAGACCACGCCCCAACTGACGGTATTGCGAAAGTTTTCTTCACGCATCCAGGAGAAGACCACGAACGTTTGGTCGTATTTGAAAACAAACTACGTGAGCAGTTTGGTGATAAGCTGAACATCGCATTTTCAACGCCTTGGTGTTTGGAAGTAATGAGCGCTGGCGTGTCTAAAGGTCATGCTCTTGAAGCGGTAGCGAAAAAACTCGACCTCACGTTAGAAAACTGCGTAGCATTTGGTGATGGCATGAATGACGTAGAAATGCTGTCGATGGCAGGTAAAGGGCTAGTTATGGGTACATCACACGAAAAAGTGATGAAAGCTCTACCAAATAATGAAGTAATTGGCAGCAATGCTGAAGATGCGGTTGCACACTACCTACAAGAACACTTGCTGTAAGCTTCAATACTCCAAATAATGAAGGGCTGCACATTCGCAGCCCTTCTCTTTTATCGCTGACTTGGCAGCTTCTCTTTGCCAAGAATCGCGTCCCATTCTTCTTCTGTCACGGGCATAATCGACAAGCGATTTCCACGTTTCACCAACGGCATGTTCTCAAGTTCTGGCATCGCTTTCATCACCGACAACGGAATCACTCGCGCCGTTTTACGTACAAACTCTACATCCACCATAATCCAACGCGGGTTGTCTGGGTCTGACTTTGGATCGTAATAATCGCTTTCGGGATCGAATTGGAAATGATCGGGATAGGCTTCTCTCACAACTTTAGCAATACCTGCCACGCCAACATGTTTACAAGAAGAGTGGTAAATCAGGACTAAATCGCCCACCTTCACTTGGTCACGCATCATATTGCGCGCCTGATAATTACGAACTCCCTCCCAACATGAAACCTTTTGGGTTCGAAGCGTGTCAATAGAAAAGGTATCTGGTTCAGTTTTAAATAACCAATATGCCATAATGCCATCCGATGCCGATTGAGTAACAATAATGAGGAAGATATAACATGAAGGCTTTGAAAAACCCAGTGGCGCTTGCCACCCTGCTGGTTCTGCAAGCATGTAGTTCACAGTCGCCACAATCTGGTGCCGCTGACCCAACCTCTCCACCAGCAACCTTAGATAAGCCTGAAACCATTCAACCTCAAACTTTTATGCTGCGCGGAAAAGTGATCGTCGGTCACGAGAGCCAATACATCATGCCTTGTGGCAGCGACAAGCAATATTGGTTGCAACTATCACCACAGCAAATGCAACGAGCAATTCAGTTAAATAACGAGCCTTACCAGACTATGTATGGCGAGGTTATCGGCCACCTCAACCCACCGGGCATCGATGGGTTTTCTGCTGATTTCGATGCTAACTTTGTCGTGGAACAAGTGAACTTCCTCACAACGGAAAACCCAAACCGTTGTCAGCAACCAAACAAACCAACTCGCGTGTTTGGTAATGAGCCTTCTTGGTCGGCAAGCTTTGAGGCTAATGGACTAACATTCCAGCAAATCGGCAAACAAACCACAAAATTAGCGATTAACAGCAGTCAGCTTCAACCTCGCCAGCGCACTTATCAACTGCAAGGTGGTGAGCTTCGCTTAACAGAAAACCTCTGCTCAGACACAATGAGCGATTCTTTGTATGGCTGGAAAGCAACACTAAAACATGATGGCGAGACGTATCAAGGTTGTGGTATGGCTGCAAACGTCGATGCAACGCTTGGCTGGGCTAATACCTATGTCGCGACCTCAACCCAATCACAAGGCTTTGAAGTACAAATGACCTTAAACCCAGACCACAGCGCCACAACAAAATACCGTTACGCCAATGGACAAGCACCATTAATCGAGCGTGGTTACTGGCAACAGTTAAGTCCGTCTCAGGTTCAAGTTGTCATGACGCATCATCAACAGCAAAGACTGATGTCAGAGCGACTGTTTACTCGAGAAGGCAATCAGCTCAAAGCGACCAAAGAAAAAGTCGGTAACTTAGTATACCCAATCACCGATGGTGGTTTAGTCCTTTATCCTGCCACCGTTCGTGATGAAGGCATCATGCAACCAGCCGAAAAACGCACCAACAACCCCATCGGTAGTGCTGACGTCCCTTCTAGTGCAGAGTTTGATTCAAAAGTAGATGCCGCGGTGCGCAACTACTTCTTTATCCATCAAACCACCCCCAACAATAACCAATACCGTTGGCTAACTTACGACCTCAACAGCGATGGTAACGAAGAGCTATTGGTACAGTTGGATTGGTGTGGTTCCGGAGGCTGTACATTGCTGATATTTGAACATCACGAAAAGGAATGGCGATTTAATAGCCGCATTACACTAGTGCAAAGCCCGATTATGCTCGGCCAACAAACCTCTCATGGTTGGCGAGATCTGATTTTTAATGTCAGCAGTGGCGGAGCTAAAGCGGCTCAACACGTGATGCAATACACTGGGGTTAGCTACCCACTCAACCCAAGCATGGCGCCAACGGCAACGCCGAGCCAAGTCAGTGGCGTGCGTCTGTTCTCTGATGGGATAAGCCCGGTGCGAGAAGGAGTTCGTCTGTAATGTCACAACCGTGTCCAACCTGCGGTTTTCAATTCAATTGTATGTGCTCGCTAATGCCGAAACTTAACAGTGAGCACAACATCCTGCTGTTAATGCATCCGAATGAACTGAAGCGTGATACTAATACCGGCCAGCTACTAGAGCAGTGCCAACTCAGCATTGAGCGAGTAATCTGGGATCGCAAACAGCCACCAGCAGAATTGCTCACTCTATTAGCTGATCCATCGCGGTATCCGGTGTTGCTCTTCCCCTGTGAAGAAAGTATCACACTCGAACATGTGGTACTCCAAAGCCAGCAACAAACCAAAACTCCGCTGTTTATTATTTTAGATGCCACCTGGCAAGAGGCGCGCAAGATGATCAATAAGAGCCGTTGGTTAGAAGGTATCCCTACTATGGGATTATCTGCGTCGGCGGACTCACAATATCAGCTGCGACGCAACCAACAACAAGGTAATTTGTGCACGTTTGAAGTCGCTGCACATCTGCTCGGGCAACTTGGAGAACAAAACAACCAACAACAAATGCAGCGCTTTTTTGCCCATTACCTCGCTCTGTTCCAAGCTGAAAAGAGTGGACACGCTCTTAAGCGTTAACCATTAAGCTCAGTAGAAGAACCAAACAAAAAACGCAGCCTACGCTGCGTTTTTTACTACAAGAAGTTTCACGTGAAACATCATTAAAACAGTCGAGTCGGCTCGCCAAGATAGTAACCCTGCAAATAATCCACCCCCATGTCTTGTGCAATGGTACACACCTCCTGATTGTGGACGAACTCCGCCACCGTCTCCGCGTTCAACACCTGGCACAAACGCACCAACTGGGAAGCGATCTTGCGCTGTTTTAAATCTTTATCAATATCACGAATCAAGCTGCCATCGAGCTTTATGACTTCTGGCTCCAACTTCAGGATTTCATCGATATTCGAATAGCCGGACCCAAAGTCATCAACAATGATACGCGCCCCTAAGCTTCTAAAATGACTGCACACTTCTATCATTCGGCCGTAGTCTTTGATCTGCTCAGATTCCAGCACTTCTAAACCAATTCGCCTTGGGTCATTTAGCTGGCTAATTTCATGCTCTAAAAGCATTAAAGTTTTATCACTGAGCAAATCTTGCGGCGATAAGTTTATAGAAAAGTCACCTTGCTTATCTCGCATATAATGCAACGTAGAATGAATCATGTGCCGACTTAGTCGAGTGTAAAGATGCGTATCAGAGATAATTGGCAGAAAACGCCCTGGCGCAATCACCGTTCCATCGGCTTCCAGAATACGAACCAAACATTCTTGGCTTGCCAATTTGTGGCTACCCGCATGCACAATAGGTTGGCTATAAGTGATGATATTCTGTTTGAGAATGGCTCTACTGACGCAACTTAGCCATCCAAGTTGCTCTTTACGCACATCCTCACTGACTTCAATATCTTTCGCATTACAGATATGGGTATTACTGCGTACACCAGAGCGCCTCGCTTCGATGCCTTTGAGTAAGAGCTCATCCACTGAAGCGGATGGAAAGTCTCGACGACTCACTAAGCCGCCGCATAGCGAGATAGAAAGATAATCTATTTCACGTAGGCCAATTGGCTCAAAATTAGTTTGTTCTACCGCGTCAGCAAAACGCGTAAAGTGCTGTTTGATGGTTTCGCTGCTTTGGTCAGCTTTAAATATGAATGCCCACTCACCAACCCCAATACTATAAAGCTGCAAAGCCGTTGGCATGCCAAAACGCTTTCGTAGTCGATTCGTAAAGTGCATTGAGAGATCTTTGAGTAATTGATCTCCCACTCGGTAGCCGTATTTTTCGTTGATATGACTAAAGTTAAGTAGCTTTAGAGTCAACAAATGCTCATCCAAATCGATGTTACTCAGCCGCTCTTGCAATGCGACCCGGTTTTGTAACCCCGTACGACTGTCGCGTCGATAGCTTTCTTGTAACTTGCGCGTTTGGCGATCGAGTTGATATCCCATATGCGCGTTCATATGGTTGAGATCGCCGATCGCATTTCGAATCAAGCTAAACAACGGTGAAATAGAGGAGCTAACGGGCGACTTAGGCAAGTTCAATGTTTGCACTTCGTCTCCCTCTCGCATCGCTAAATACGTCAGGCTGTGATGAAGAATTTCGGGCTGACCAATACCACCATGCAGTTCCCCCATACAGTAACTACCAAACGTCGTCGCAATATCTTTGAAGGCTTGGACTTCGTCGCTGCTGTCAATAAAGTCTAACCGTGACGCGCAGTTAAAAATCATCACGACTTCAGGTTGGTGCATGGCTAACTCAACCACACCATGCCGCACTTGCTCGAGCGTTAACGAGGGATGGTTATAGCAAAATTGCACTTCGTCACCAAGACACCAAGGCCTGTCGAAGCTCATACTGCCATCAGCGTGTAGCTCCGTTACCGTACAAACTTCCTTTCGCCCTAAGCTTTCTCGATATAAAGGAAAGCTGAGCAGTTGACTCAGCGTCACGTCATGGCCATCCGCCAAGTAACGCTTGTATACGTCCAGCGCTTTCTTCTCACCTAAACAATACAAGCGCGTTCCTTTTGCATGAGTGACTTTGTGTGGCATGCCAATCGGGTTCCATTCCGAATACGCATCAGTCCATAGCTTCAAAGTATCACTGTGCAAAGCTACGGCAACCACAGCGTTATCGTAAACTCGGTTTTGATATAGCACCCAGCAGCCATCGTCAATACTCTGCGCCAACCCTCCAGAAATCACTACTTCTTCACTGGCGAAGGTTTGAAACAAGGGATAGTCACGTCGTTCAATTTGCACAGCAAAGCTGAGGATCACCTGTGAATTATGCTGCATTAGAAGAGAGCGCTTGAGCTCCCCGCCATCAATGTCAGGGGAGTAAGAGTATGTTTGTACCGCAGAAGTCAGCGTGGTTTGCTCAAATTCAATCACACTCACTAGGCAACCAGAGGTAAATATCTCCCCTTCCAGAATCACATTACGCGTACTATGCCCCATAACATGAGCATTCGGCAGCGACGACAAAACGGCGTCTGCAAGTGTGGTCGTAATTTCGCGCGATTGCGTCGACAATATTTGTACTAAATATCGTTTATCTGAGGAAGTCGGAAAAGTGACTAAAAAGTCATTCAGTTGACTGACATCGTGAACCAGTTTTGAAAAAGCTCGCATGGACCTACCACTGCCGTAACACTATCTTCACCACGACGTGTGGCGTTACTATTTTTATTTAATAGAGAATAATTTACGTGGCTTTGCGCTGCTTTTCTAGACACAAAATGAGATTAGAATGGATTAATGCGAAAGCAATTAAAAAAGTGTGAGTAACGGCTGCAAACTATTGATTTCAATATCAGGTAAAGTACGTGTTTTTGAATGGTTAATGACATTTTTATTCATATCATTAAACCAACAGGCTGCAAAACCAGCCAACTTTGCACCATGCACATCCGTGGTTAGATGATCACCGACATGCAGAATATTCTCCGCAGGAATATCCAAGAATCGCTTCGCTTTAGTAAACATATCGGTTGCGGGTTTCGCCAATCCATCTGGTCCTGCTTTAAGTACCTGTTGGAAATAAGGCGTAAGACCGATGCGGTCTAAATTCACATTACCGTTGGTGATTGCCACCAACGGGATGCGCTGCGCGAGTTCCTCCAGTACATCGAGGCTTTGCTGCGGCACTTCAAAACGATTACGCCAGTCCAATGCAACGTCTACTGCGGCTTTCGCGGCGGCATGTGCTGCGTCTTCGTCGTAGCCTACTTGGGAGAAAGCTTGCTGAAGTTGCACTAAACGCCATAAAGTGACATCGCTCTTCAGCTCGGGTTGTTGCTGCACAACTCGCTGTTTGAGAGCAAACCAATCCGCTTTGTTCATATGAGCAACCGCTGGATGATGGTGCTTGAGCCAAGATAGCAACTCACGCTCCATGCGAACGATCACAGGATAGTTGTCATAGAGGGTATCATCTAGGTCAAAGGTCATTGCCTTAATAGGCTCGATACGGCGATAAAATTTCATACTTCGGCTCACTCCCCGTTCTTTTTGCGTGCGCGTGGGTGGGCTTGGTCGTAGGCTTGCGCCAAATGTTGGAAATCCAAGTGCGTGTAGATTTGGGTCGTCGAAATGTTCTCGTGCCCTAAAAGCTCCTGCACCGCACGTAAGTTATTGCTTGATTCGAGCATATGTGTCGCAAATGAGTGACGCAATTTATGCGGACTAATATGGCTTGCGACAGACTGTTTCTGCCCCCATTCAGCCATGCGCTTTTGCACGCTACGATGCGAAA
This sequence comes from Vibrio sp. OPT46, assembly GCF_015163535.1. Lineage (NCBI taxonomy): Bacteria > Pseudomonadati > Pseudomonadota > Gammaproteobacteria > Vibrionales > Vibrionaceae > Vibrio > Vibrio sp. OPT46. The sequence continues at coordinate 42,830 of NZ_JADDYG010000856.1, forward strand.
TACGCGTTCCGAGCTTAGATACAAACAAGGCGGGCTCACCTGGAGCGGCTAAATCACCACGAACGCGTAACCACTTCCCGACCCACTCGGTTGCCATCCCAGAGAACGGCACTTTACGTTCTTTATCGCCTTTACCAATAACACGAAGCTCACCACTACGCAGTTGTACATCACGTACATCCACACCCACCAACTCAGCCAAACGTAAACCGGCGCCGTACATCAGCTCCATCATGGCACGATCGCGCACAGCCAACGGGTCGTCCTCGTTGACTTCAAGTAATTGGCTCACTTCGTCAACATCGAGGTTTTTGGGCAACGGGCGTTTTTTGCGAGGTGCTGAAACCCCTTTGGCTGGGTTAGCCGACATCTCGCCACGCAGAATAAGGAAATCGAAAAAGCTACGCAGCGATGAGAGTCGCGTTGCCAAACTGCTGGCTTTCATGCCTTCTCGCATGCCCTTACCTGCTAATTGGCGCACCCAACCAGCATCCACTTGAGACCAATCTTTGAGTCCCATTTCAGCTAAGTGCTGCGCCATTGTTTCTAGCTGCTGTTTGTAATTGCGCTGAGTATGTAGGCTAAGCCCCTTTTCGCTTCGTAAGAATTCATAGAAGCGCTCAAGAGGCTTTTGCAGACTATTTGGCAGAGGAGTGTTGGGAGTTGTCGTCATCGTAACTTTGCCATACCAGTGTTTGAGCGAGATGTGCCACTACTAATGATAGGTGACGCAAAAACAAGGTATCCATATCTGGCTGAAAATGGCCGCCATCTTCACTAGAAAAAGCAAGCACGCCCAGTGTTTGCTGTTTCACGAGCGGCAGTACCACATAGGACCCCATTTCCGGCACTTCCATGTTGCCAAACAAAGCTTCACGATCTACTTTGCGAAGACGTCCTAAGTACGCATCTTTGCCATTTAAGTGAGTGGTCGCAAAGCGTTGATAACTTTCCTTACTCAATTGAATCGATGCGTCGCATTGACTAAACAATCGAACAAACGCACGTAAGCCCAATGCTTTGGCTTTATCTTCGATAGAATGAATGACTTGTTTAAAGTCACCACACTTTAGAATCTGCCCCTGCAAATCCATAAATTCGTAAAAGGTGCGATCATTGTTCGCCGCAAGCGACATTAGTGTAGTGATCTCTTCCTCTAACTCTTCAATGCGCTGACGTTGGCGATTCATTTGGATGTGTACCAAAGATACCGCGCCTAAGTCTGAGTGTGGGAAAGATAAACGATCCACAAGCTCCGGACGTTGCACAAAAAAGTCTGGATGATCTTTGAGGTACTCGGCCACTACTTCAGCCGTTAAGGCATCTGCTTCTACTTGAGACAAACCGTTTCCTTTTTCTTCAACTAGCAAGATAATTGACCATCAAATACATGCGTTGTAGGTCCGGTCATAAACAACGGCTTGCCAGGACCTTGCCATGCAATTCGCAATTCACCACCAGGTAGAGAAACCTTAACGTTTTCATCCAACAAGCCCTGCAGAATCCCAACCGCGACTGCCGCGCATGCACCACTACCACAAGCTTGTGTCTCTCCTGCGCCTCGCTCATAAACTCGAAGACGAATATGGTCACGACTCATCACCTGCATAAAGCCAGCGTTGACGCGCTCTGGGAAACGCTCATGCGACTCGAGCAGCGGACCGAGAGTTTCCACTTCTGCCGTATCCACATCGTCGACCACGGTCACTACGTGCGGGTTACCCATGCTCACAGCACCACAAAACAAGGTATTGTCGCCTGCTCGCATGATGTAAGTTTTCTCTTTTTGCTTCGCTTTGAAAGGAATTTTGTTCGGTTCAAACTCTGGCACGCCCATGTTGACCGTCACTTCCCCATCATCTTCGATGTTGAGAATCATCTTTCCTTTCTTGGTGCTCACGCTGATGCTGTATTTATTGGTCAGCCCCTT
>NZ_JADDYG010000856.1:44931-54623 GCF_015163535.1 Vibrio sp. OPT46
CCGCCAAGCGGCGGATCAGGTCTTGCGAGAAAAACACGTTCTGGGTAATACAGTCGACGACCATGAAGTCGTTGCCCAAACCGTGCATTTTGGAAAAGTGGAAATGCATTTGTTGTGTGTTACTCCGGTAGAATCTGTTCCAGCTGCCACAAACTGGTCAGCTCCTCACGCTGGCGAACTAAGTGGCTTTGTTTACCGTCCACCATCACTTCTGCCGCTCGGGTACGAGTATTGTAGTTCGAAGACATCACAAAACCATAGGCACCTGCTGAACGAACCGCGAGTAGATCACCTTCTTGCAAAACGAGTGCGCGATCTTTACCCAAGAAGTCGCCGGTTTCACAAATAGGACCAACCAAGTCGTAAGTCTGAGCTTCACCCTTTCGCGGTGAAACTGGCACAATATCTTGCCATGCTTGGTATAGCGCAGGACGCATCAAGTCGTTCATTGCAGCGTCGATAATCGCAAAGTTTTTATGCTCAGTATGTTTTAAAAACTCAACACGCGTTAGCAAGATACCTGCGTTCGCAGCAATTGCACGGCCTGGCTCAAAGATCAGCTCCAAGTCTTGGTGATTTTCAAGACGGCCTAGTAACGCTTTGGCGTAATCAGAAGGCTGAGGTGGTAATTCATCACGATAGACCACACCCAAACCGCCGCCGACATCAAGGTGACGAATGTTAATGCCTTGTGCTTTTAAATCATCAATCAGAGCTAATAAACGGTCTGTCGCGTCGATAAATGGGTCTATATTGGTCAGCTGAGAACCAATGTGGCAGTCGATGCCTTGCACATTCAAGTTCGGCAGGCTTTGCGCGAATTTATAAACATCTGGCGCACGATCAAACGCAATGCCGAATTTATTGTCGCGAAGACCAGTCGAAATGTAAGGGTGTGTTTTCGCGTCGACATCTGGATTGATACGCAGAGAAATTGGCGCAATCACACCAAGCTCACCCGCAACCTTGTTCAAACGTTCTAGCTCTGGCTCAGATTCAACGTTGAAACATTTGATACCTAGCTCAAGAGCGCGCTTCATCTCTGCCGGTGTTTTACCAACACCAGAGAAAACGACTTTTTTCGGATCACCGCCTGCGGCAATCACACGCTCAAGTTCACCACCCGACACGATATCAAAACCCGATCCCAAACGCGCTAGCGTGTTCAATACGCCTAAGTTTGAGTTGGCTTTCACCGCGTAGCAAACCAGGTGAGGATGCTGACCCACAGCACTATCAAACGCCTTCCAATGGCGCTCTAGCGTGGCTCGAGAATATACGTAAAGAGGAGTGCCATATTGCTCTGCAAGAGCTTGAAGTGGGACGTCTTCGGCCCAAAGCTGGCCATCATCCTGATAGTTGAAGTAATCCAAAATTCGCTTCCCTTATTTTATTCGACTGCTGAACCCTAATTTCACCCTAAGGTGCGGTTATTTATTGTGATTGCTCATTCTGTTGAGTGTCATCTGGAATGTATAGTGAGCCAGACTGACCACACCCCGCTAAGGTCGCGGCAACCATCACAAACAACACAGTAACTAATTTTTTCATTTCGCATATCGTGATTATTGAATCAATGCCCCCTATAATCGCACCACACTCAGGAAAAGCAATAGGATAGACGGATGAACGATACTGAATTTCATCAACTGGTGGATGCGCAGATGCAAATCATCGAAGAATCCATCGATGATTCAGGCGCAGACATTGATTACGAAGTCACTGGCAACGTAATGACATTGGAATTTGAAGACCGCAGCCAAATCATCATTAATCGCCAAGAGCCGATGCATGAGATCTGGCTAGCGTCCAAATCTGGTGGTTTCCACTTCAAACTTATTGAAGATAAATGGACCTGCTCAAAAACGGGTATGGAGCTATTTGAAATGGTGAAGCAAGAGTGTGAAAAGCACGCGGGCGAAGCCATTGATTGGGTATAATACTGGTCAATCGTCACCAAAACAAAAAGAGCACCGAAGTGCTCTTTTTGTTTATTGATAAGGGTTTAATTACGCGTTCACAGTTTTGGTCGGGCGACTCGGTGAACAACCGTCATTACGGTAAGGAATGATATACGCATTCCCCTCTTCAGGGTGAATAATTTGATAGTACTGAGGCAGGTTAAAATTAATAAACTTCGACGCGACGCGACTATCGTCTTTTACCGACGTGTAGAAACTGTTTACAGACGAAATCATTTCATCTTTGGAGCCACTAAATTGGTGATACACTTCTACTTGATTTGACTCATCCAACACATAAATATTGAAGCCACCTTCGTTATCTTCAAAGAAGAACTGCACCAGACCTTCACTGGCAAACCCATCCACCGCTTCCGGCATTTGATATTCTTGCTCACGATCGAGCATTAACAGCGGCGAGCCTTTGAGTTTGTTAGTAGAAATGCTGCGGTAGAAATCGATGGAATTTTCTAGCTTCTGCACCGACACACCACGACGTTCAAAGAACAACCCATAAGTCTGGTTACCAAGACGCATCGCTTTAAAGCGGCGACGTTTCTCTTGCTCTACTGGTTTCAAGCGTAAGTCGATACATTCAGCTAAAAGCTGGTAAACCATATTACGCATCACACCACGCATGTTCTTCGCATAGCAGAACACATCCACTGATTCTGGTGGCAACGCATCTTGGTGCATTTTGCCCAAAATGGTTTTCAGTGCATCCAGCATCGCCGTTTCCCCTTTGAAATGCAGCGTACGCACTTCATGCCAAGAGTTACGGTAAACAAGGTCAACACTGCCGACTAAATTTTTATGTTCTGGACCAAAGCTAAAAATATCGGTGTTCTTAACATCCACTTTCAACGAACGACCAGAAAGTTCAGACGTCGGATCATTTTCAAAGTTGATGAACATCGCAAGCTGGCTTATTTCACAAGGACTCGCTAGCGCCTGCATAGATGGACGACGCTTACGCAACGCAAAAGTATTTCGTAAGTCACTCACCATTTGGTAAAACTTATCAATATCTAGCTGCGCTTCACGTACCACGGCATGTAAACGAGTCGATTCAGTAATCAAGCCATTGAAGAATGCCCAAGCAACCAACTTACTCAAGTATTCATGATGCTCTAGATATGGTTGCCCCAAAATGCGGTGCGCAATAAGTGGTTGTTTATAGAGGTACCAACCAGACTTGTTCACTCCCCCTTTTTTCACTTCGATAAAGCTCAAGTCAGGCTCGTGCAGATCAGGTGAAATCTGTGGGTTTAGTAACGTTACTTTGCCCGGCAATACTTCAAAAGCAGCGTAGAGTTTACGGGCCAAAATACTGATGTCTTGCGGACTGATAGCAGAAGTGATGTCGTTACGACGCGCAAATTGAATCAAGTTACGGTAGCTTTGCATCAACGCATCCAGCAATGCATGATGTACCACCTTCACTTGTTCAACCTTCCAATTACGGCGGTCATCGAGCTCTGCAACGACACTGGCATCCCAATTCCATTTTGCAATCATATCGCTCAGCGCTTCACGACGCCAAGCTACTGAGCCAACATTCGGCTCACGAGATAGTTTTTCATGGGTTTTGAGATAGAAACAGCGACGCACCAAATCCAAACGTGTATCGTCTTGAATTCGCTCTAAGTAACGGGTTACTTTTTCCAACATTAAGTAGTACGCATCCATGCCATAGAGATCAGGCTCATGGGCAAAGAAACGACGTTTAGTGTCGATGCTTAACAATTGAGTATGCGGGTATTCCCACGAGTAAGCTTCTAGCAAGATGGCTTTTAATACCGATTTGTAGGGAGAGTCGATGCTTTTGTATAACTGCCACAAGTTCGAGCCGAAGTATTCTTCAGCAGGAATGCAGTTCAATTTACCAAAGTCGATCCATTCACTACAGTCGATGTAACCATCACTGCACAGTTGAGAAACGTACTCGTCGTAACACTCTTCCATTTCTGGCGGCACGATTTGCCATAACAAACGCTGTCCGGCAATACGCACCGCACTACGATAGAATTCATCTAGCAAAAGTAAGTGCTGAGATGAACCACAGTTATCACCCGTCATCTCTTCAGAATGATTGCTTCTAAAGCGCTCTTTATCCATTAAGAAAAAGTTCGCTTCCACGCCTTTGCTTTGTGCCCAATCCGTGATGAGTAAGCATTTATTGGTCAATAACTCACGTTCGTCACAATCCATATCGGGCGAGATACACACCCAAATATCCAAATCACTGGAAGTACTTTGACCAATCGAGGAGGTACTGCCCATGGTGTATAAACCCAATATAGCGGGCTTTTCTACCGTCTTGAGCGGCTGACCAATGGCAAGTTGAATATCATCTATGAATTGTTGCTGAATGCTATTTAGTTCAAGCCCATGCACACCAAACGGGACATCGGCATCATAATAGCCAGGAATTACAGGATGGTTGTAGTTCAACAAGGCAGGAATCAAGTGGAAGACTTGCTGGCTTTGCGAATCCATAAGCGCCAACGCGCGATCAACTCGCTGCTGATTCAAATTATCTAGTCGCTGGATGATTTTTTGGGTGTAAGCCTGCAAGGGGAATTCCTTGGTTGAACAATCACGAAAATCTGCTGACGTTTTAAACCAAAACGGCTTAAAAACGTGATCAATTTAACACTTTTATTGGTGCGGGTAAAGCTTCACGCCCGTGTATCACTCCGGATACAAAACCATACTTTAGTCACAAAATTAATCGCGCGGTAGTGTCGCTCTTATTACCTATTACTAATAATAGTCCTTAGTCTAATTGAGAATCCAGTCACACTATTTTCATAACGTCATGTAATTCCATTCATAGCCTTCAGAGATAACGAACTAACAGTAAGCATTTCTTGATGAGAATGGTAGGATAAACCCAAATCCAAACAGCATTGAGAAGATCATGACACAATCCACACCGATTCGCATTGCAACTCGAAAAAGCCCTCTTGCTTTATGGCAAGCTTACTTTGTTAAAGACGCCCTTCAAGCCGCTCACCCAGGCTTGGAAGTCGAGTTAGTAACCATGGTGACCAAAGGTGACGTGATTTTAGATACACCACTAGCAAAAGTTGGCGGCAAAGGCTTGTTCGTAAAAGAGCTTGAAATCGCGATGCTAGAAGGACGTGCAGACCTCGCCGTTCACTCAATGAAAGACGTACCCGTCGATTTCCCAGAAGGCCTTGGCCTCGTGACCATTTGTGAGCGTGAAGATCCTCGTGATGCCTTCGTCTCTAATACCTATAGCCACATTGATGAGCTCCCTCAAGGTGCTGTGGTTGGTACTTGCAGTTTGCGCCGTCAATGCCAACTGAAAGAATATCGTCCGGACATCATCATCAAAGAGCTTCGCGGTAATGTGGGCACTCGCCTTGGTAAGTTAGATGCGGGTGAGTATGATGCAATCATTCTTGCTGCGGCTGGCCTCAAACGATTGAAGCTTGAAGAACGCATTCGTAGCTTTATCGAACCAGAGCAATCACTACCAGCGGTAGGCCAAGGTGCTGTCGGTATTGAGTGCCGCCTTGACGATGAAAGACTGCTTAAGCTGCTTGAGCCACTTAACCACCAAGACACCGTAGACCGCGTTTTGTGTGAGCGCGCAATGAACCTTACGCTAGAAGGCGGCTGTCAGGTACCTATCGGCAGCTATGCCCTGCTAGACGGCGACAACATTTGGCTACGCGCATTAGTTGGCGAACCAGATGGCAGCGAAATTGTGCGTGGTGAAATTCGTGGCCATCGTAAAGATGGCGAAGCATTAGGAGTGCAGCTAGCCAATGAGCTGCTAGATAACGGCGCTCGTGAAATCCTAACTAAGCTGTACGCAGATCACGAATAACCATGGCAGTGTTGGTCACTCGGCCGGGAGAGCAAGGCAACGCGCTTTGCTCTCTGCTCGAAAGGCACGGCATTTCCGCATATCACCATCCTCTGATCGACATTGTCGCCGATCTCACGGACACGCACCTCTCTAAACATCTACATCAAGCTCAAATTGTTATCGCTGTTAGTCGACATGCAGTGCAATGTGCACAGCAAATCTTAGCCAGCAACGGGATGTCATGGCCGAAACAAGCTATTTACCTTGCCGTTGGTCAAAAAACAGCACACTATTTAAGCAAATGTACCCAACAGAAAGTACACTATCCCCAAGTCAGTGATAGTGAACACTTATTGCGACTGCCAGAGCTCAACAATGTGGCACAACAACAAGTTCTTATCCTTCGTGGTAACGGCGGAAGAGAGCTGATCAAAGATGCATTGGTGAGGCGTGGCGCAAAAGTTCACTATAGTGAGACTTACAAGAGAGAATTCATCCCATTCGATCCAGTAAGCTGTGTCTCACTATGGAAAAACCTACAAATTAACCAGATTGTTGTCACCAGTGGTGAACAACTGGATTATTTGTGCAGCCAATTGACGTCGGAGCAATTGACTTGGCTTAATCAACAAGAGTTGTATGTCCCCAGTCAGCGTATCGCTGACATCGCAATTCAAAGGGGGTTCACTCGCGTGAGATGCACGGGAAGCGCATCCAACCAAGAATTACTGGCGGCTCTCCAGCCCTAGCTACACAGGATATAGGCATGACAAGTAAAAATAACGACCAAAAAAATAACGATAAAAACCTTTCCGAAGAAACCTCATCGGCACCGCTAGTCGAAAAAACCACATCGCAGCAGGATGCGGACCTTAAAAAAGAGCAACCACAAGCGGCCGAGCCCCCAAAAACAGCAGAACCAACCAAAGTCGAGTTTGAAGAAAAACAAGGCAAACGCGGTGTCAAACTAGGCACGGTCGCTATCATCTTATCGATTATTTTTGGCGGTGGCCTTGCGTACAAGCTGCATCAACAGCAAGCTGATTACCAAGCGCAGATCGCCCAACTAAAAAGTCAGCTAGAAAGCACTCAAGCTTCCATGAAGCAAGAGCTCAGTCGGGTACAAGAAGAAACCATCGAGAAAGCAACGACCGTTACACACAAAGCGGAAGTAGTACTTGGACAGCAACAGAAGAGCATTGAAAGCTTACAGCTCGCCGTTGCCGATGTGAAAGGTCGTCGACCAAACGACTGGCTATTAGCGGAAGCCGATTACCTTGTCAAATTAGCTGGTCGTAAATTGTTCTTAGAGCACGATGTAGAAAGCGCGACTCAACTGATGGAAAGTGCAGACCAACGCATTGCAGCACTGAATGACCCTAGCCTCGTCAAACTACGTAAAGCAATGGCGAACGATATCACCAAACTTCGCACTATCCCGCTAATTGACCGTGATGGATTGGTCCTACGCTTAACTGCCCTACAACAGCAAGTAGACAAGCTCCCTCTCGCCAATGCACTGCTACCTGAAGCTGAAGCCGTAGAAAACACTGAAGTGTCTGAAGATATCGCAAACTGGCAAGATAACTTAATGACCTCTTTGAAGGACTTTTCAGAAAACTTCATTACCTTCCGCACGCGCGATGGTAACGTCATTCCACTGCTTTCTCCTGAGCAACACTTTTACCTGAAAGAAAACATCAAAGCCAAATTGGAAACGGCAATAAAAGCGGTGTACCAAGAACAAGGTGAAATTTACACCACATCTCTAAAAACAGCCGACAAATGGGCATTAGCTTTCTTCAACCAAGACGATAATTCCGTTAAAGAGTTCAACAAAACGGTTAACCTGCTAAGTCAGCAAAATATTCAAGTGGAATACCCAACAAAACTGCAAAGTCAGTCTCAACTATCAGATGTCATCCGTGAACGCCTACGTCGTGAAGTCACAACGATGACAGGCATGGAGGATAAGTAATGTTTCGTCTTATTTTCCTATTTGTTGTACTAGGCGCAGGACTATTTGTTGGCACCCAGTTTTCTGGTCAGCAAGGCTATGTACTCATCTCCATTGCCGAGAAAACGATCGAGATGAGCGTAACGACATTAGTGGTTTTCGTTATCGCTGCACTCGCAGGTCTTTTTCTGCTTGAGTACCTGATTAAGAAGTTAGTTTATGCTAGTTCTACAACATGGAACTACTTCAGTGTTCGCAAAATGCGCCATTCCCGCCGATACACCAATGAAGGCATTATTAAACTTCTAGAAGGTGACTGGAAAGGTGCTGAGAAGAAAGTAACTCGCTGGGCAAATCATCACGATATGCCGCTGCTTTGCTACTTGGTTGCGTCTGAAGCCGCACAAGGCCAAGGTGATAAAGCAAAACGAGATCACTATCTAGAGCTAGCGAGCCAACAAGAGAACGCCCATCTCGCAGTAGAACTGACTCGAGCGAAACAATTTATCCGCGACAACGAGTTCGAGTCCGCTTTCGATACCTTGCAATCGTTAAAAAGTCAGTATGCGAGTAACTCTATTGTATTGAACTTGCTGAAAACAACGTACATGCAGCTAAAGTTGTGGCAACCTCTTATTGACCTCTTGCCACAACTAACCAAAGCAAAACTCATCACGGAAGAAGAACATGCAGAGCTGATTCAAAAGGCGCAGTGCGGCTTACTCCATGAAGTAGCGCAACAACAAGGTAGCGAAGGGCTTATCTCTCATTGGAATAGTCTCTCACGTAAAGTGAAACAAGACACACACCTCGTTGCCTGTTTTGCTCGAGAACTCATCACACGAAAAGCTGATGCAGAAGCCTTTACCGTGCTAAAAGAAGCATTAAAAAAACAACCTGCCCCAGAGCTTTATCAACTACTGCCAGATCTAAATCTGCCAGATACCCACCCTGTCGTGGTCTTCTTAGAGGGCGTAGTGAAGAAAGAACCGGATAACGCCGCTGCCCATAGCGCATTAGCGCACTTCTATTTCCGTCAAGAGAAGTGGCAAGAAGCCCAAGATCACTTTGAGATCGCCTTAAAGCTTCGCTCTGACGTCTCTGACTATGCATTCCTAGCAGACACACTAGAGAAGCAAAATCTAACCAAAGCTGCTCACGAAGTCTCTCGTAAAGCTCTCACGCTCGTCCAGAACGACTAAGTAGCAGTCATCTAACCAAGCCGGCAGCTCACTGTCGGCTTTTTTATTGCCTGCTATTAACCCTTTAGTCCTTACATCAATATGTTTATCAAATTCATTGGTTCCCAAGTAATTTCCAACTTCCTAGCAACTCACTATCGTTTCACTTTCACTCTTCTCTTTTGACTACTCTGATCCTGTCATTCCAGCAGAATCCAAAAACAATTTTAAAAGATGCAGGAATACGTAACTTTAGCCTGTTGATGTATGGTTTTAAGACGTAGCTAGATTTAGGCAATAGAGCACACGCATCGCTAGACTGAGCAAAACAAAAAGATACATCAGTGAAACAGTGGCTATTTTAGTATGCTTATTATGTTCGGTCTATCCGGTAAAAGGGGCTAGAGAAGCAATGGTAGTGCTTTAAGAGAACGATAAGGCAATAGATGGTTCAACAACTTAACAAAGCATCTCCAACAACCTTATCTGGACAGCATGCAGTGATGAGGATGAACAGCTTTAGAGGCAACTGCACTTCTTAGCAAAAATCAAAACGTCACAACCAAGACCGATACCAATATTACTTTGTCGAAAAGTAGATCGCATATGGAATTGATTTTTGGCAAGCACAGATAGAGTAATAAAGATGTGCGGAAATGAAAAAAGCCTCGCTATTTCTAGCGAGGCTTCTTAATAGTGGCGGAGAGATAGGGATTTGAACCCTAGATACGCTATTAACGTATGCCGGT
>NZ_JADDYG010000856.1:54633-54827 GCF_015163535.1 Vibrio sp. OPT46
ATCACAACCAATACCGATACCAATATTACTTTGTCGAAAAGTAGATCGCATATGGAATTGATTTTTGGCAAGCACAGATAGAGTAATAAAGATGTACGGAAATGAAAAAAGCCTCGCTATTTCTAGCGAGGCTTCTTAATAGTGGCGGAGAGATAGGGATTTGAACCCTAGATACGCTATTAACGTATGCCGGT
>NZ_JADDYG010000856.1:54837-54936 GCF_015163535.1 Vibrio sp. OPT46
TATTTAAAGCCTGGCGATGTCCTACTCTCACATGGGGAAGCCCCACACTACCATCGGCGCTATTTCGTTTCACTTCTGAGTTCGGCATGGAAATCAGGT
>NZ_JADDYG010000856.1:55015-55109 GCF_015163535.1 Vibrio sp. OPT46
GTTTAAAGCCTGGCGATGTCCTACTCTCACATGGGGAAGCCCCACACTACCATCGGCGCTATTTCGTTTCACTTCTGAGTTCGGCATGGAAATC
>NZ_JADDYG010000857.1:0-236 GCF_015163535.1 Vibrio sp. OPT46
CACTTACCAACCCATTCACCAACCCAACAAAAGGCCGAGTAAATCACCGACTGGCCCAAACATTCGTGGGCTAGTCCTACGGTCAGATCGCGAACGAACGATTCTGGTATTTGCTTGCACTTGGCATGTTCAACAGTTGTAAATAACCTAGCTAATTTACCATTGCTATGGATTAGAAATGGATCGGTAGATCGACACTTTTGGTATGATTTGGTTATGCACCCTACCTTTGTAGC
>NZ_JADDYG010000858.1:0-273 GCF_015163535.1 Vibrio sp. OPT46
ACTGCTCGTGAAATGGACATTCATTACTTTGCTGCAGGTCATCATGCTACTGAGCGTTATGGTGTTCAGGCCTTAGGCAAATGGCTAGCGGATGAATACGGCCTACATGTGGAGTTTATCGATATTGATAATCCGGTTTAACGTTCGCTATTAGTAACGTTAAGCGCTGAAAAGGAAAAGGGTTGAGACGAAAATCTCAACCCTTTTGTTTGTCTATCTTCGTACTAAAAGATCATTCACGTTCGTGAAGTGGAGAAAACTCACGTTGTGTTT
>NZ_JADDYG010000859.1:0-411 GCF_015163535.1 Vibrio sp. OPT46
GAATACGGCCACAAGAATGAACGTAGTGCTACTAGATGCTAAGCAAAACAGCCATGAACACGAATACAACAGCAATCATACCAAAGAGATCTGTGTTTGGATTGAGGTCATCTGGGTTAAATTTTTCAATGCTATGCGTCGTTTTGCATCTTATCTTCATGTTCTTGTCCTTATTTCATGTACTATTTCAACAGCAACATAACATGCAATTGAGTGTTCACAAGTCATAAAAAGCATAAGTATACTTGCACCTCATTGAGCGCAAAAAATACTCAAAACGTTTTAAAGTGGTGGTCTACCTTTTGTAATATCCAATATTCTTTCTGTTTTTGTGCCTGTATCGCTATAGTTGAGAAACGGTTATCTCGTTCTAGTTAGGAACAAACTACTGGCTGCCGCTACATTCTCTCA
>NZ_JADDYG010000860.1:0-236 GCF_015163535.1 Vibrio sp. OPT46
TCGCTTTGATTACGATTATCGCTGTTATCGTTAAAGCTACTGTTGATACTAGAGTCACTGTTGTCGTTGTTGCTACGTCTTACAGTAGTACTAGAGTCGCTGTTGTCGTTGTGGCTTCTATTTGTGTTAGTACTTGAGTCACTACTATCACTATTTAGGCTCACATCAAGATCAGCACTGGTACTGTTGTCGTTAGCGTTAGACGTACTATTGTCGTTGTGGCTTTGAGCTGTGTT
>NZ_JADDYG010000095.1:0-282 GCF_015163535.1 Vibrio sp. OPT46
CCGAGTTCAACTCACCTCCTACACCAGAGCAACGTATTAAAGAGCTTGAAAAGCAGCTCGAAGATGCTCAACTCAAAGCCGACTTCTTTGAAGCTGTCGTGAACGTTATGGAACGTGACTATGGTGTTAGAGTGACAAAAAAGCACAAAGAAGCGTTGTCCAAGAGAAAACCATAGTAGGTTTGAGCGTTACGAAGTTTTGTCAGTTAGTACAAATCTCTCGCCAAGCTTATTATAAGCAATGCCAAACTCAATCTCGTTGTGAACATCATGAGCATACTGT
>NZ_JADDYG010000861.1:0-1728 GCF_015163535.1 Vibrio sp. OPT46
GTCATTTTCCTTCCTCTTAGCAAGGTTTTTCCTACAATCCTATTCATCCAATTGCGCTGTCGCCTGACAGCACACTAGTTGATGTATTAGGTGAGGTTAACTTTGAATAATGTTCTTATTATCGACGCTCAACCATTGTATAGCGAAGCTCTTGCTTCTCTAGTTGAATCTGTAGTCAACACAGCTGAAGTGATTCAAACCACTGACAGTGCGGAAGTGATGGATCTTGTTCGAGGCCAAAAGATTGATTTGATTATTCTAGACGTAGTGCTTGGCGACCGCGATGGTATGCGTTTAGCCAAAAACATTTTAGCGACGGGATATCGTGGCCGACTGTTATTTGTTTCTTCACGCGACTACTCGAGTCTTTCTAAAGCAGCGTACGAAATGGGCGCAAACGGCTTCTTAAGCAAGCATGAAACAAGAGAGACCATTATCGACGCAATTGTGAGTGTTTCACGCGGTTACTCAATGTTTAAGTCGACTCACACACCATCGTCGGGTAACGTAACACTTTCAAATCGCGAAGCCATGGTGTTCCATTATCTTGTACAAGGCTACTCTAATAAGAAGATTTCTGAACAACTTTCACTCAGCGCTAAAACAATCAGCACCTACAAAACGCGTATTCTGAAAAAGTACCATGCGGACACGTTGATTGAACTTCTGCATACTATTCCTCAGTCAGAAAACATTGAGTTTTGCCGCTAAGCGCTCATGTATTTTGCAATAGCACCGATTAACAGCTGGTGCATTGCATCATGTCTTAAGCTTTGCTTCACCTGTACAACCACTTTTGGCCAGCCATCTGGGTAAAAATGCTCTGGCACTCTTATAAATTTATATCCATCAATTGGCGCCTGATATTCAAGTAGCACGGTTGCGGCGCTTTTTTGCTTAATTAGCTTCAATACGCTGCTTACGTTGTCTAGAGCCGCAATACGGTTGATGACCATACCGTGGCTTTCCATTGCACGCTTAACGAGCTGCTCTTTCTCTTTCCAACCGATAATCTCTAACATGATAAAGGGAAGTTTGGCTGCTTCTTCTAGGGTGGTAATTCCCAGCTCTTCAGGGACAACTAACACAGCAGGCGCATAGCCGATGAACTTCTGATAAACAGATTTCGGAACATCCTCGTTGAAGTAATGTAACTGCGCATCCACTTTGCCTAGGATTATCTCTTCTATCGTATACTCTGTAATCGTTGCTATCGAAATGTGCGCCTTGGGAAACAGCGCCATTAAATCCATTGCAAGTAAATGCCCAAATGAGTATTGAGCGGTTTGCGGCAAACAAATGGTGATGTCTTTTTCGTAATTTTCCGGTTCAAACTCATCTCTAATTAGACAAGTTTCAAGCTTCTCGAGTGCGTCGGAAATTTTAGGTAATTGACGTTTTAAATAGTCCGTCGGTTCCATGTGGTGAGGATGCCGAATAAACAATTCATCGTTTAGCTGGAGTCGCAATCGGGCAAGGTATTTGCTAATTGACGCTTCGCTCTTCCCCATCGCTTTCGCAACGGGCTTGAGCTGACGGTGCTTATCCAGTAAGACAAGTATTTTAAGTAAGTTTAAGTCGAGATCTTTGTTCACGTGCGACACCAAATGTAAGGTCGAGAATAAATAGAGCAATCACTATTTGTTGACTGCTCTAATATAAAAGACCACTCATTCTGTTTGGTCAAATTAATCAAACAGTTATGTCATGGTTATGTTCCGTAACTTA
>NZ_JADDYG010000861.1:1762-2176 GCF_015163535.1 Vibrio sp. OPT46
ACATTGAGTCAATACTAGCGCTGCTTAATGGGACTTTTGTCTGTGTTTTTTCATCTCATAGAGATCTTCATCTGCACGTACAATAACGTCCTGAAGCGTTTCGTGTAATTCATTCGCCGCGATACCAGTACTCACACTAACTTCGATATCCAAGGTCTTTAGTCGGTTATCTTTAACGACACTACGAAGCTTCTTCGCCAATATTGAAGATTGACTGATACTGCAACCCGGCAGAATCGCAACAAACTCATCACCACCAGTTCGAACTAGATAATCACTATTTCGAAACACTTTAGACATGGCATCAGCAATAATTCCAATAACTTCGTCCCCTACATGGTGACCGTAATGGTCATTGATTCGCTTGATCCTATCGCCATCTATTGCAATGACGGAATATGGCGCGGTTTCCAA